>NZ_SDKK01000004.1:0-59093 GCF_008107625.1 Zoogloea oleivorans | reverse complement strand
GGGTCCAGGCCGTCGGGTCGGTGGCGTCGAGAGCGGTGGCCTCTTCGGCGGCGACCAGCGCGGCGGGCAGATGGCGGGCCGACTGCAGGGCGTAGCTGAGGGCCAGCCGGGCGGCGGCGGAACTGGTGTCGAGGCTGACGGCGCGGCGGGCGGCGGTTTCGGCGGCGCTGCTGTCGTTACGGGCGACCAGCACGATGGCCTCGACAGCGGCGAGGGAGGCGCTGGCATCCGGGGCGAAGCGGGCGATCAGGACACGGGCCTCGTCCACCCGGCCGATGCCCAGCAGGGCGCTGGCCTTGAGGGCGGCGAGATTCGGCTGGGTGTCGGTTTCGGGCAGGGTGGAAAGGGTGTCGAGGGCTTCGCGGAAGCGGCCGCGGTCGGCATCGCGCCGGGCGGCATCGAGTTGCTGGCGGATGGCGGGGGGCGAGGCGGCCAGCTCGGCGTCGGACAGGCGCACCACGTTGGGGTAATGGATGGCCCAGGCGACGGCGTCCAGCGGACGCACGGCGATGCTGCCGGGGGCACTGCCGGCACGGGCTTCGCTGGCTTCGCCGGCCCCGAGGCTTTGCTCGCCGGCGCTGTTGGCGGTGCGTACGCGGCCTTCGGCAACGACCACGCGAGCCCGGGTGTCATCGCTGGCAACGGTGAATTCAGTACCATCCACCAGCGCGTTAACGAAGGGGGTGATGACGCCAAAGCGCTTGCTGAAGCGGCTGATCACATGGACCACGCCGTGCCCGAGTCCAAGCTCGCCGCTGTTGGCTGCTGGTGGCAGGGTCAGGGTGGTGTTCTGGTCGAGGCGGACGAGGACGTCCTGGCTCAGTACCACGGCGGCGCGGCCGGGGCCGCGGACGGCCACCTGGTCACCGGGGCACAGGATCTGCCGGGCGCTGGCGGTTTGCCAGACCTTGCTGGTGGCTGCACGCACTTCGACGCGGCCTTCAATGGCGCTCAGTCGGCCGGCCTGGGGATCGCAGGCCAGGGCGTCGAGCGCGAAACCGGAAAGGGCCAGGGTCAGGCCGAAACAAACCGGTCGCAGGGCAAAACGCTGCGGTAAATCAACTGGGGGCTGCATTTTGGTCACATCGGAAGGAAGGCCTAAGGAAGAACAAAATGGTTTCTGTCCCGATATTAACTGTAAAAGGATGTGATTCGCGACCGTGGTCGGGCTTCACGGGCAATTTCATTTGCTGCTGAGGATCACGCAGCCATCGGCATCGGGCACGGCCGTGCCGGCCAGGCGGGCCTGGCAGCGCTGCAGGTAGAAGCGGCCGGGCCCGTCGTTCGGGCAGAGGCTGAGAAGTTGCTGCAGGTGGATCACTGCCGACTGGGGCGCTTCGCAGGCGTAGGCGCTGCGGGCGGTGTCGAAGGCTTGGGCGGCTTCGGCGGGCAGGGGGGCGGCCAGGATTTCGTGGAGTTCTATGGGGCTGCGCTTGCCGGCCAGGATGAAGGGGCCGAGGGCACGGGCGTGACCGCCTGCGCTGCCGTGGGCGGTGACGGCGCCAGAGGCGAGGATGCGCGTGCCGAGCGGTTTGTTGGCGCCCTGGATGCGGCTGGAGGTGTTGACGATGTCGCCGACGGCACGCAGTTCCCGGTGCTGGCTGGCGCCGACTTCGCCGAGAAAAACCGGTCCGTAATGCAGGCCGAAGCGGGTCGGCAGGGTGCCGTCGTCGTGTTCGGACCCGTTCATCAGGCGGTGCAGCTCCAGCGCTGCGGCGCGGGCCTGCCGGCAGGCTTCGCTGGCGGAGTCGTCGGCCAGCCACAGGCACATCACCGAATCGCCGACGATGTCCATCACATGGCCGCCGTGGGCGGTGATGACGGGGATGAAGCGCTCGAAATAGCGGTTCAGCGCGTCGCGGGTGGCCGCCGGGCTGAGTGTTTCGGAAAGGGTGGTGTAGGCCTCGATGTCGCTGCACAGGCACACCCCGTGCACGGTACGGCCACCCGTGCGGCCCTGCAGCAGGATGGCCAGCTTGTCACTGCCCTGCCGGCTCAGGCCAAGGCTGAGGGCTTGTTCGAGACGACGCTCGCGCAGGCGGGCGGCGCGGGTGTGCAGGACCAGCCCCCAGGCGGTGACGATGAGGGGGGCGGCGATCACCGGCAGGATCAGCGGCAGCCACAGGTGCAGGTGTGCAAAGCTCCAGGTGGCCACGGTCCCCCAGGCGAGGGCCAGGGTGGCGGTGATGGCGAGCGCCCGGCGGGTGCGGGCCAAGTGCCAGGGCAGGGTCAGCAGGGCGATCCAGCCAAGCAGGGCGCCCACCATGCTCGCGTCAGCGGGGCGTTCGAGGCTGCTGTCTTCGAGCAGGTTGGCGAGGGCGGTGGCGCACAGTTCGACACCGCTGAGATCGAGCCCGTCCGGCGTGCTGAAGGGGGTGCGGAACATGTCCGACTGGCGTGACTGGTTGAATTCGGAGAAGCCGATCAGCACCGCCTTGCCGCGAAAGGCCGCATCGCCGGCGACAGGATCGGCCACCAGCGTGAGGGCTTCGGCATAGGAAATGGTGCGGATCGTGCCGATCGGGCCGTAGAGGTTGAGGGTGCGCCGCCGGGGGTCGGGGATGAGGCTGGCCGGGTCGGGACGGGGGGCCGTCATGCGGTGGGCCATCAGCATCGGCAGGGATGGCCGGTCGCCGACGCTGGGGACGAAGCCCCAGAATTCGATCACGCCGTCGGGCGTCTTGGGCATGATGAAGGGGCCGCCGGCCCAGGCGGCATCGCGCAGCAGGGGCTGGGCCTGGGTGAGCCGGTCCATGGTTGCCAGGGTTTCGCCGCCGGGGGAGGTGACCGGTTCGCGGGTGATGCTTTCGACGAGGACCACGTTGCCGGCTTTTCGCATGGCTCCGGCGAGGGCCTGGTCGGCGTCGGCTTCGCGGGCGCGCTCGAAGAGCACGTCGAAGCCGATGACCCGTGCGCCTCGCCCGGCCAGTCCTTCGACGAGCCTGGCGTGCAGGCCGCGGGGCCAGCGCTCGGGGCGTTCCGACTGTCCGAGGGCGCGTGCCGAGCGGGAGTCGAGCGTTACAATGACCACTGCTGGCGGCGCCGGACGCGTGCCTCTGAGGTAATACAGTGCGTCCAGCCCGGTGCCCGATTCGAGCTCCCGGAGCGGCGAGAGCAGGACGAGAGTCAGCGTCAGCAGCGAGGCCAGCAGGAGTACGACAAAGGATATATCAAGGCGTTTCACGGAAACGTGTGTCAGGATTGCAGCTTGGAGAGGGGTTAAAAGGGATTGCTGGCCGTGAATTATCTGGATCGGGTTGATTTGTTCGAGGGGCTGACCGAGAGTCAGGTGAATGCACTTGTCGAACGTTCGCGCATGCGTGTTTTTGCGGCGAACACCATCGTCGTGAGCGAGGGCGATGAGGGCAACAGCCTGTTCATCATACAAAACGGTTCACTCAAGGCATTTCTCACCGACAACGTCGGACGCGAGGTGACCTTGTCGCTTCTTGATCCCGGTGATTATTTTGGTGAGCTCGCGCTGCTCGACGAGGCCCCCCGTTCGGCGTCCGTCATGGCCGTGACGCGTAGCGAAGTATTGCAGATTCCCCGCACGGCGTTCCTTGAGCTGATCGAGGTTTACCCGGCTTGTCTGCAGTTGGTGGTGCGCAATCTGGTTGGGCGTATCCGCCTGCTTACCGAGAGCGTCCGTTCGCTGGCGCTGGTGGATGTGTTCGGGCGCATTTCACGGGTCTTCGATTCCCTGGCGGTGGAGCAGGACGGTCTGCTGCTCATCGACCGTCGCCTGACCCAGCAGGATCTGGCCAACATGGTCGGCGCCTCGCGGGAAATGGTGAATCGGATCCTGCGCGACCTGGTGGCCGGCGGTTATATCGAAATCGAGCAGCAACGCATTTTGCTGTGCAAGAAGCTGCCCCGGCACTGGTAGTTCAAACCGTGTAAAGCCCCTGCTAATAACAAGGAAATTCTTCTCCTTTTGGCTACACTGAAAGTAGACAAAGGGAGAAAAATCATGAGCTTTATCGATTCGCCCATCGGCCGCTGTGAAGCGGTTCGCGAGATGGTCCTGACCGACCAGACTCAACGTCAATGTGCCTTGGAGCATGGCTGTCCGCCCGGTCGCAATTGTCCGCTGGATGGTTGTTTTGCCGAGATTTCCGGCGTGACGGAAGAATCCACGCTGAGCGAGTTGGCGGCTGCCGAAGCGCGCCACAAGGCGCTCTGAAGCATGGCCAACCGAACGCTGGGAACTCGTCAAAAGCTGGTTTTTCGCGGGCCTGACAAAGGGCCGGGGAAGGCTGGCGTTACGGGGCCGAGAAACCCGTTGGTGGTGCCGGCCCTGTTGCGCAAGGCGGGGCCGCACGGGAAGGTGGCCGGTGCACTGCGGCAGGAGGAGAAACGTTCCGCCGCCCGGCAACTGCAGAAATTGCTCGGGGTGCTTCCCACCGACGGGGAGTGACTGCTTGCGTTAAGCGGTTTTTAGCGCAGCTTTTCCAGCAGGCCTTCGAGTTGATCCAGGCTGCCAAAGTGGATGGTGACCGCGCCGGCGCCCTTGTTGTTGGCCTTGATCTTCACCGTCGCGCCCATGCGGTCGGCGATTTCCTCTTCCAGGCGCAGGATGTCCCGGTCGGGCGGGGGCGCGCTCTGTTTTGCCTTCGGATTGAGTTCGTTGTGCACCAGGCGTTCGGCTTCCCGCACTGACAGCCCTTTGGCGGCGATCAGGTTGGCGAGGCCGACCTGCGTGGCGCCGTCCAGCGGCAGCAGCGCACGGGCGTGGCCCATGTCAATGTCGCCGGCCATCAGCAGTTCCTGCACCTGGGGCGCCAGTTGCAGCAGGCGCAGCAGGTTGGAGGCCGCCGGGCGCGAGCGTCCAACCGCATCGGCAGCCTGCTGGTGGGTCATGCCGAACTCGTCGATGAGGCGCTGGATGCCGGCGGCTTCTTCAAGAGGATTGAGGTCTTCCCGCTGGATGTTCTCGATGAGGGACATGGCCAGTGCGGCCTCGTCCGGAATCTCGCGCACCAGGCACGGAACGCTGCTCAGTCCAGCGATCTGGGCGGCGCGCCAGCGGCGCTCGCCGGCGATGATCTCGTAGCGCTTGGCGTCGAACAGGCTGCCGACCGGGCGCACCAGGATGGGTTGCATGACCCCCTGGGTCTTGATCGAGGCGGCCAGCTCTTCCAGTGAGCCCGGGTCCATGCGCGTGCGCGGCTGGTACTTGCCGGGCTGCAGCTCGGCGGCCGTGAGCGTCTGCAGCTCGCCTTCGGCCTTGTCGGCGTCATTGTTGGCGGCGAGGAGCGCGTCGAGGCCGCGGCCGAGGCCTTTGAGTTTGGGCGTTGCCATGGTGTCCCTTAGAGAGTCTTGACCCGCTCGATCATTTCTTTGGCGAAGGCCAGATAGGCCTGGGCACCCTTGGCGCTGCGGTCGAAGACCACGCCGGGCAGGCCGTGGCTGGGGGCTTCGGCAAGGCGCACGTTGCGCGGCACGATGGCCTTGAAGACCTTGTCGCCGAAGTGGGCTTCGAGCTGGGCGGAGACCTGTTGCTGGAGCGTCACGCGGGGGTCGAACATGACCCGCAGGAGGCCGATGATGCCGAGGTCGCGGTTGAGGTTGGCGTGCACCTTCTTGATCGAGTTGACCAGGTCGGACAGGCCTTCGAGGGCGTAGTACTCGCACTGCATCGGGATGATGACCCCGTGGGCGACGCACAGGCCGTTGAGGGTCAACAGCGACAGGGACGGCGGGCAGTCGATGAGGATGAAGTCGTACTCTTCGGAGTGCAGGGCGAGGGCGTCGCGCATGCGGTTCTCGCGCCGCTCGAGGCCGACCAGCTCGACTTCGGCCCCGGCCAGGTCGCGGTTGGCGGGAATCACGTCGTACTTGCCGGCTTCGGAGCGCACCCGGGCTTCGGCCACGGTGCACAGGCCGACCAGGAGGTGATAGACCGACCGCGTGAGCTCACGCTTGTCGATGCCGCTGCCCATGGTGGCGTTGCCTTGCGGGTCGAGGTCGATCAGCAGGACGCGCTGACCGGAGGCGGCGAGGCCGGCGGCCAGATTGACGCAGGTGGTCGTCTTGCCGACGCCGCCCTTCTGGTTGGCGATGCAAAAAATGCGGGCCATCTTCAGGTTCGTTTCACAGTAATGAGGTGGCGTTCCGCGTCGAGGCCGGGAACCTGGAGTTCCACGCTGCGCTCGAGCACGAAACCGGCCGGGATGCGGGCGATTTCATCGGCAGGGTACACGCCCTTCATGGCGAGGAGGCGGGTTTCCGGTCCGGCCAGGTGGGCGGTGAGGTTTACAAAGTCGGCCAGATCGGCAAAAGCGCGGGAAATGATGCCGTCCACGGGCAGTTCCGGCGCATAGGGCGGCTGCCAGTTTTCGATGCGGGCATGATGGGCGCGAAAGTTGTCGAGCTTGAGCTCGATCCTGGCCTGGTTCTGGAAGGTGGCTTTCTTTTGCACCGTTTCGACGGAGTCGACCTGCAGCTCGGGCCGGCAGATGGCCAGCACCACGCCGGGCAGGCCGCCGCCGGAGCCCACGTCCACCAGGCGATTCACGCCGGCCAGATGGGGCAGCACGGACAGCGAGTCGAGCAGGTGATGGGTGACGACCTGGGCTTCGTTGCGGATGGCGGTGAGGTTGTAGACCTTGTTCCACTTGATCAGCAGGTGGCCGAAGGCGAGCAGGCGTTCCGCCGCGTCGGCGGGAAGATCAAGACCGAGGGCGGCAATGCCCTGCTTCAGGGTGTCGGTGGCGCTCATGCGGGTTTTTGCTCCGTGATCCGGGCCAGATCGCCGCGCTTGAGCCACACCAGCAGTAGCGAGATCGCGGCCGGGGTGATGCCCTGGATGCGGCCGGCCTGGCCGATGGTTTCCGGCTTGTGCAGGTTGAGGCGACCCTGCACTTCCTTCGACAGGCCGCGCACGGTGGTGTAGTCGAGGTCGGGCGGCAGGGGGGTGCTTTCGGCGCCGGCCTGGCGGGCCACTTCGTCGAGCTGGCGGTCGATGTAGCCTTGGTACTTGGCGGCGATTTCGAGTTGTTCGACCACCTGCGGGTCGGTTTCGAGGCCTTCGGGGGCGCCGGGCAGGGTCATCAGCGCGGCGTAGCGCACGTCGGGGCGGCGCAGCAGCTCGAAGTAGGAGTATTCGCGTTCGATGGCCTTGCCGAGCACGGCTTCGGCGGCTTCGGCCGGCACTTTGGCGGGGGTTGCCCAGGTGGCACGCAGGCGAGCGGCTTCGCGTTCGATGGCTTCGCGCTTGGTGCAGAAGGCCGTCCAGCGCACGTCGTCCACCAGGCCCAGCTTGCGGCCGGTTTCGGTAAGGCGCAGGTCGGCGTTGTCCTCGCGCAGGCTCAGGCGGAACTCGGCGCGGGAGGTGAACATGCGGTAGGGCTCGGTGACGCCGCGGGTGATCAGGTCATCGACCAGCACGCCCAGGTAGGCTTCGTCGCGGCGCGGGCACCAGGCGTCCTGGCCCTTGACCTGCAGCGCTGCGTTGATGCCGGCCAGCAGGCCTTGCGCGGCGGCTTCTTCGTAACCGGTGGTGCCGTTGATCTGGCCGGCAAAGAACAGCCCGCCGATGGATTTCGTCTCGAGGCTGGACTTGAGGTTGCGCGGGTCGAAGTAGTCGTACTCGATGGCGTAGCCGGGGCGCAGGATGTGACAGTTTTCGAGGCCGCGGATCGACTGCACAATTTGCAGCTGCACGTCGAAGGGCAGGCTCGTCGAGATTCCGTTGGGGTAGATCTCGTGGGTGTCGAGGCCTTCCGGCTCAAGGAAGACGTGGTGGCTGTCCTTGTCGGCGAAGCGGTGGATCTTGTCTTCGATGCTCGGGCAGTAGCGCGGGCCCACGCCTTCGATCACGCCGGAATACATGGGCGAGCGGTCGAGGTTGGCGCGGATGATGTCGTGGGTGCGGCTGTTGGTGTTGGTGATCCAGCACGGCAGCTGGCGCGGGTGCTGGGCCGCGTTGCCGAGGAAGCTGAATACCGGCACCGGATCGTCGCCGGGCTGCTCCTGCATCACCGAGAAGTCGATCGTGCGGGCGTCGAGGCGCGGCGGCGTGCCCGTTTTGAGGCGGCCTTGCGGCAGGGCCAGTTCCTTCAGGCGCTGGCCGAGGCTGATCGCCGGTGGGTCGCCGGCGCGGCCGGCGGCGTAGTTCTGCATCCCCACGTGGATCAGGCCGTTGAGGAAGGTGCCGGCGGTGAGCACCACGGCGGGCGCCTCGAAGCGCAGGCCGATCTGGGTGACCACGCCGGTGACCCGGTCGCCGACCACGGTGAGATCGTCCACGGCCTGCTGGAACAGCCACAGGTTGGGCTGGTTCTCGAGGCGCTGGCGGATGGCGGCCTTGTACAGCACCCGGTCGGCCTGGGCGCGGGTGGCGCGCACGGCCGGGCCCTTGCTGGCATTGAGGATGCGGAACTGGATGCCGCTTTCGTCGGTAGCCGCCGCCATGGCGCCGCCGAGGGCGTCCACTTCCTTGACCAGGTGCCCCTTGCCGATGCCGCCGATGGACGGGTTGCAGCTCATCTGGCCGAGGGTTTCGATGTTGTGGGTCAGCAGCAGGGTGGCGCACCCGGCCCGTGCCGCTGCCAGCGCGGCCTCGGTGCCGGCATGGCCGCCGCCGACAACGATGACGTCGAATCGGGTGGGATGAAGCATGGGTAAACCGGGGAAAGGTCAATCGGGGGAGCCGAATGATACGACCTTGCGCTGCAAAAATACAGCGTCGCACCTTTTGAAGTAGTGGAAAAACAGCGGATTTACAACGGCTTATCTGCAAGTTTCGGATTTTCGGAGGGCTTGCCGGGATATTTTTGCCGATGCCGCAGTCTCATTCAAACTTTTAATTGTTGCATCGAACAATATTTCGATGATCCAGCTCAAGTTTGTTGGCAGGTTTCCGTTGAGCCTAGCAGTACATGAGGTGCCACCTGATGCAGTCCAGCAGAAACAACAACCTGGCATGCTCATGAGTCCATATCGTCGCTCCGAACCCGCGTCGGTGGAGCTGGGAGTCAATAAGTGAAAACAATAATGCTGGTCGATGATTCGGCCACGGTGCTGCTCTCCATTTCGGGGATCCTTGCGAAGGCCGGTTTTCAGGTCGTGACCGCCAACTGCGCTGAAGACGGCCAGAAGAAGCTGGCTGCCGGTACCAAGCCGGATCTGCTCATCACCGACCTCAACATGCCGGGCATGAACGGGATCGAGTTCATCAAGGTGGTGCGCCAGAGGCCTGAGCTGCGCTTCATGCCCATTCTGTTTCTGACCACCGAGTCACAGCAGAGCAAGCGTGTTGAAGCCAAGGCGGCGGGCGCATCGGGGTGGATCGTCAAGCCGGCAACGGCCGAGACCCTGCTGAGCACGATCAAGCTCGTTTTGCGCTAAGCCGCTCGACCCATCATGGAAATCCGGAACAAGTCCCGGCGGCGGAAGACTTTGCTCGCCAGCGTGACGGCGGCAGGGGCATTTGTCGTCGTGTACTTCGCCAATGCGGGTTATCACGACCTGCTGCTCAACAAGGTCGGCCTGAGCCAGGCCTTGGTGGATGCGCTGGGGGCTTTTGCCGCTGTTCTGGTGAGTTTCGAAGTTCATCAGCTGCTGTCCATCGCCCGTTACCGGGATGCCAGCTACGGCGCCGAAAATGCGCTCCGCCATGCCCGGGAGGCGGCTGAGGCGCGCGCCGCGGTGGCCACCGAAGTAAGTCGTTCCCTCGACGATGTGCCGCACCTCAACAGCATCCTCGTCGGCCAGCTCAATGCGGTGACCGAGCAGACCGAGGCGGCTGCACTGGGCATGGTCCAGCGTCTGCAGGGGGTGGATTCGGTGGTGCAGGACCTGGACGGCGTCGTCCAGTCCTTCTCGCGGGAGTCCAGCGAGATCGTTGCGGCGGCCAACAGTCGTGCAGCCCGCAACCAGCGCACCCTTGAAGATCTGCAGGCCTACATCCACCGGCGCCTCGCCAATGTCGGCGAGGAGCAGGAACACGTGATGTCGGCCCTGGCCGAGGCCAAGTCCCTGTCCCAGTTCGTGAACCTGGTGCGGGAGATCTCCGGACAGACCAACCTGCTGGCCCTCAATGCGGCGATCGAAGCCGCCCGGGCCGGCGATGCCGGACGCGGTTTCGCGGTGGTGGCGGATGAAGTCCGCAAGCTGGCTGGGCAAACCGATCAGGCTGTGGTGAAGATCAACGAGGGCATCGACCGGGTGATCAAGACCATCGAGTCCAAGTTTAGCGCCCAGCTCGACCAGTCGATTTCCAATGCCGAAGAAAGTGCCCTGCACACCGTCGCGGAGCAATTCAACGAAGTCAGCCAGAGCTACGCCGAGCTTCTCGACCACGAGAACCGGATTCTCGGTGTGTTCCGCGAATCCAGTGCCCGCCTCGCCGACATGTTCATGGAAACCATGGCCAGCGTGCAGTTCCAGGATGTGACGCGCCAGCAGATCGGCCACGTCATCGATGCCCTGCAGCGTCTCGACCAGCATGTGCAAAAACTGTCCGACTGTCTGACCGGCAAGGCGGCCGCCAGCGACATCCCGGCCATGACCGAGCAGATCGACCGGCTTTTCGAGAGTTACGTGATGGAGCGCGAACGCGACGAGCATCTGCGCCGCAGCGGTCGTAGCGCTCCCGTTGCCTCGCCGGGCAGCCAGAATGGTCCGGCGGTCGAGCTGTTCTGAGATTCCGGAGACCACCATGAATGTGACCCGTCGCGCCTTTACCGAGGATTTCACGATCTACCGGGCGAGCGAACTCAAACCCCGGTTGCTGGCGGCCATTGGCGAGGGCGAACGCATCGAGCTGGACCTGGCGGGTGTCGAGCGCATGGATTCGGCCGGTTGTCAGCTGCTGATCCTGGCCAAGCGTGAAGCCAGCGCGGCCGGCAAGACGCTGGCCATCGTGGCCCACAGCCCGGCCGTGCAATCTCTGATCGAGTTCTACAACCTTGCAGCCTGGTTTGGCGACCCTCTCGTCGTCTCCGCGGAATAGCTCCGGCGACCCATCATGGACGAACTGAAACAAGTCTTCTTGCAGGAAAGCAACGAGCAACTGGACGCGCTCGAAACCTTGCTCCTCGAGCTGGAAAACCGGCCGGACGACGAAACCACCCTCAACGGCATTTTTCGCGCTGCTCACACCATCAAGGGTGCGGCGGGGATGGTGGAATGTGCGGCGGTCGAATCTTTTGCCCATGTGGTCGAAAACGTGCTGGACCGGCTGCGCAATCACGAGATTGCGGTGACCACCAAACTTGCCGCCCTCATGCTCGGCTGCACCGACCACCTGCGGGTACTGGTCGCCAACGAGGCCGGGGTGGCGCAGGTGACCATCGAATGGATCGAGGGGCAAAGCGCCAGGCTGCTCACCGAACTTGGTGAATACGGCCCGGGCGGGCAGGTTTTTGCGACGCCGAAGGCGTCTGAATCCGGCGTCGAGCGCATTCCGTCGAACCGCTCCGGCCACAACTGCTGGCATATCTCGGTACGCTTCGGGCCCGATGTGCTGCGCCAGGGCATGGATCCGGAGAACTTCCTGCGTTTTCTTGAGACGCTGGGCAATATCCAGCACATGGAAACGCTGGCCGACGTCATGCCGCCGGCCGCCGAGATGGATCCGGAGCTGTGTTACCTGGGCTTTGAAATCTCCCTGGAGTCGAGTGTCGACAAGCAGGCCATCGAAGACATCTTCGCCTTCGTCCGCGATGAATGCCGCCTGTCCATCCTGCCGCCTAACAGCAAGGTGGCCGACTACATCGAACTGATCGAGAGCCTGCCCGAAGACTCCCTGCGCCTCGGCGAAATCCTTGTGCGGGTCGGTGCCCTGACGGCCGACGAACTGGCCGAGGGCCTGCGTAGCCAGGCTGTTCCAGCCGGTGCCGAGCCACCCGAGACGCTGCAGATCGGTGAGATTCTGGTCGCCCAGCAGGTCGTGCAGCCGGAACTGGTTGCCGCTGCTGTGGCCAAGCAGGCTCAGGTCAGCGAGAAGAAGGCCCAGGACGCCAAGCTGATCCGCGTTCCCGCCGACAAGCTCGATCACCTCATCAACCTGGTCGGCGAACTGGTGATTGCCGGTGCCGCCACCAGCCTGCTGGCCCACACCCGGCGTGACGGCGAACTGATCGAATCCTCGTCCCTGCTGACCCGCCTGGTAGAGGAAATCCGTGATGCGTCCCTGCAACTGCGCACGGTGCAGATCGGCGAAACCTTCAATCGCTTCCATCGCCTGGTGCGCGATGCCTGCAAGGATCTGGGCAAGGAGGTGGAGCTGGTGATTGGCGGTGGCGAGACCGAACTCGACAAGTCGATTGTCGAGAAAATTGGCGATCCGCTGATGCACCTGGTGCGCAACTCTCTCGATCACGGTATTGAATCGCCCGCTGTGCGTGAGGCCGCCGGCAAGGATCCGCGCGGCACCCTGACGCTCAATGCCTGCCACGACGCCGGCAATATCGTGATTGAAGTTGCCGATGATGGTGCCGGCCTCAACCGCGACAAGATTCTTGCCAAGGCCATCGAGCGCGGCCTGGTGGAGCCCGAAGCGCATTTGTCCGACCGGGAAGTCTTCGACCTGATCTTCGCTCCCGGCCTGTCCACCGCCGATCAGGTCACCAACCTGTCCGGCCGCGGCGTGGGCATGGACGTGGTGCGCCGCAACCTGCAGGCCCTGCGCGGCACCATCACGGTGGACAGTAGCGCCGGCCACGGTACCCGCCTGACCCTGCGCCTGCCGCTGACGCTGGCGATCATCGATGGTTTCCTGGTGGTGTCCGGCAACCGTTCGTATGTGATTCCCCTTGACGCGGTGGTCGAGTGCATCGAGCGGCCCGCGTCCGAACACAACCGCAACTACTTCAACCTGCGTGGGCAGGTGCTGCCATCCGTGTGTCTGCGCGAGAGTTTCGGCCTGCCCGGCGAGCGCCCGGCCCGCGAAAGCGTGGTGGTGGTGCAGTACGCCGGCCAGCGTGCCGGCATCGTGGTGGACCGTCTGGCCGGTGAGCTGCAGGCGGTGATCAAGCCGCTTGGCGCCATCTTCCGGCATATCCAGGGCATCGGCGGTTCGACCATCCTGGGCAGTGGAGAAGTCGCACTGATTCTCGATATTTCGGCACTCATCAAGATTTCGGGTCAGGCAGAGCAGCGCCTGATTGCACGTCCCGAGTTACGCAACGCCTGACATTTTTTGCATCATCCGGAGAACCAATCATGTTCAATAACCTGAAGATCGGCGTGCGCCTCGGGCTCGGCTTCGCCTTTGTACTGTTGATGCTGGCGGCGATCTCGATCCTGTCGATCACCCGCATTAACGAACTCAACGCCGGCATTGACGAGCTGGCGGAGGGGCGAATTCCCAAGATCGTGCTGTCCGACGAGCTCGCATTCAACGTTCAGCTTGTCGGCCGGGGCGTGCGGAACATGATCATGACCACCGACAAGGGCATCGAGAAGCAGCAGCTGGAGGCAATTGCCAAGGCGCGCAGCCGCAACAGCGAGATCTACCAGCAGGTCGCGCCGCTGGTGCAGACGGAAAAGGGCAAGGCGATTCTCGCCAAGGCGACCGAGGCCCGTGGCAAGTACAACGCGGTGACGGACAAGTTGCTCCTGGTCGCAGATACCTCGTCTTCCCAGTACAACCAGGAGAAGGCGACCCAGATCCTGTTTGGCGAGTACACCGAAGTTGCCGGTGTATATAACGCCGTCCTGGCGGAATTTGCCGCCTTCCAGATCGATGGTGCCAAGAAGGCCGGCGTGCATGCCGTCGAGCTGGCGAGTTCCTCGCGCAGTCTGGTCATTACCCTGGCTTCGGTGGCCTTCGTGCTCGCCGCGCTGTTTGCCCTGTGGCTGACCCGCAGCATCACCCGGCCGGTCAATCAGGTGGTGGATGCCGCCAAGAAAATGGCTGCCGGCGACTTTGACTTCACGCTCAAGAGCGATGCCAAGGATGAGATGGGGCAGGTGGTGCAGGCTGTCGAAGCGATCCAGAGCGCGGTCAAGGCCATGTCCTCGGATGCCATGCTGCTCGCCAAGGCCGCGGTCGATGGCCGTCTGTCCACCCGCGCCGACGCCAGCAAGCACCAGGGCGATTTCCGCCAGATCGTCGACGGCGTCAATCAGACCCTCGACTCGGTGATCAACCCGCTGAACGTGGCCGCCAACTACGTGGACCGCATTTCCAAGGGCGACATCCCGCCGAAGATCACCGACAGCTACAACGGCGATTTCAATGCCATCAAGAACAACCTGAACACCTGCATCGACGCGGTGAACAAGCTGGTGAGCGATGCCGGCGTGCTGGCCAAGGCGGCCATTGAAGGGCGTCTGGCGACGCGGGCAGATGCGGCCCAGCATCACGGCGACTTCCGCAAGATCGTCGAAGGCGTCAATCAGACCCTCGATTCGGTCATCAACCCGCTGAACGTGGCGGCCAACTACGTGGATCGTATTTCCAAGGGCGACATCCCGGCCAAGATCACCGACAGCTACAACGGCGATTTCAACGCCATCAAGAACAACCTCAACACCTGCATCGACGCGGTCGGCAAGCTGGTGGCCGATGCCAGCCTGCTGTCTGCCGCGGCGATTGCCGGCCGCCTCGAAACCCGTGCGGACGGCAGTCAGCATCAAGGTGATTTCCGCAAGATCGTGGATGGCGTGAATGGCACGCTGGATGCCATCGTCGGCCCGATCAACGAAGTGCGTCGCATCATGACGTCGATCGAGCAGGGCGACCTGACCCAGAACATCACGCAGGATTATCAGGGCGATTTCAAGGCCCTCAAGGAAGCGGTGAACAACACCGTCGGCAAGCTCTCCGACACCATCACCCAGGTGCGCACCGCTGCCGATGCGCTGACCAACGCTTCCGGCCAGGTGTCGGCCACCGCCCAGTCCCTGTCCCAGTCGTCCTCCGAGCAGGCGGCCAGCGTCGAAGAGTCGTCGGCTTCGGTCGAGCAAATGTCGGCCTCCATCAACCAGAACGCCGAGAACGCCAAGGTCACCGACAGCCTGGCCTCCAAGACGGCGGTGGAAGCCACCGAAGGCGGTGGTGCGGTGAAGAACACCGTCGATGCGATGAAGAAGATCGCCCAGAAGATCGGCATCATTGACGACATCGCCTACCAGACCAACCTGCTGGCCCTCAACGCGGCCATCGAAGCCGCCCGCGCCGGCGAGCATGGCAAGGGCTTCGCGGTGGTGGCGGCCGAAGTGCGCAAGCTGGCCGAGCGTTCGCAAGTGGCGGCGCAGGAAATCGGCGGTCTGGCCGGCGATTCGGTGGGGCTGGCCGAGCGCGCCGGGCACCTGCTCGACGAGATCGTCCCGTCCATCCGCAAGACGTCCGATCTGGTGCAGGAAATCGCTTCCGCCTCGCAGGAACAGTCGTCCGGTGTGGCACAGATCAACAACGCCATGAACCAGCTCAACCAGGCCACCCAGCAGAACGCGTCGGCCTCCGAAGAGCTTGCCGCGACCGCCGAGGAACTGGGCGGGCAGGCCGAGCAACTGCAGCAACTGATGCAGTTCTTCACCATCGACGAGCGCAACATGGGTCGCGGCATGGGGCGTGCAGCACCCGCCGCAGCCACCCGCAGCCCCGCCAGCAAGCCGCGAGCCGGCGCGCGGGTGGCGGGTTTCGCGTTCAACGAGAATGATTTCGAGAAGTTCTGAGCAGCGAAAGGAGCCTGATCATGTCCGCGCTGTCCGCTTCGCCGGCCAACACCGCTGTCGCCGGGGCCAAGGCCCCGGTGGTGGTGGAGTCTAGCCCGGCCCAGTATCTGACCTTCCTCCTCGGTGGCGAGATGTTTGCCGTCGGCATTCTCAACATCAAGGAAATCATCGAATACGGTGCCGTCACCGAGATTCCGATGGTGCCGCCCTTCATCCGCGGGGTCATCAACCTGCGCGGGGCGGTAGTGCCGGTGATCGACCTGGCCAGCCGCTTCGGCGGCAAGCGCTCGGAAATTTCCCGGCGTACCTGCATCGTCATCATCGAACTCACCGAGAACGATGAGCGCCAGGACATCGGCGTGGTTGTGGACGCCGTGTCGGAGGTGCTGGAAATCCCCGTTTCGGAAATTGAGCCACCGCCGTCCTTTGGTGCCCGCATCCGGGCGGATTTCATCAAGGGCATGGGCAAGGTGAATGGCAAGTTTGTCATTCTCCTCGAGGTGGACAAGGTGCTTTCTGTGGACGAGATCTCGTCCTTGTCGCGTATTGCGACCGAGGGCGTGGATACCGTTACCGGAGGCACGCCGGCGGCCTGAGGGCCGGCTGCTCATGGACTACGCCAGCTTGCCCGCTCGCGAGATCGAGCGTTTGTCCCGCAACGTGGCGCCCGGCGCCTGGGCGGTGGAGCGGGAACGTCCGCTGTCCACCTTGCTGGGTTCCTGTGTGGCCGTGTGCATGTTCGACGCGCAGGCGCGGGTCGGCGGCCTCAACCACTTCATGCTGCCCAACATGCAGAGGAGCGCCAACAGCGAGGTGGACTCCCTGCTTGCCGGCGACTACGCGATGGAGGCGCTTCTCAATGCGCTGCTGTCCCAGGGCGCGCGGAAGGCGCGCATTCAGGCCAAGGCGTTCGGGGGCGGCACCATCATCGATACGTCCGGGCAGTCCTTCGCCATCGGGCAGCGCAACGCCAGGTTTGCCCGCGACTGGCTGCAGCGGGAGGGTATCCCGATCATTGCTTCGGATTTCCTCGGTCCCTGGTCGCGCAAGCTGCTTTTTCTGCCCGGCAACGGTGATGCCTGGTGCAAGCGCATCGTCACTTCCCATGCCACCGCCGAGGTGATTGCCCGGGAGGAACGCGCTTATGCGGCCACCCTTGTCACACCGAAGGCGCCGGACAACAACGTCGAACTGTTCTGAATCTGCCATGTACAGGGCCAGCGCCGCCGCAGGAAACCCCATGGTTTCGGCCATTACCGACCAGGAATTCGCTCTTTTTCAGCGCCTGATCTACAAGATCGCCGGCATCAGCCTGTCGGACGCCAAAAAGGTTTTGCTGGTCGGGCGCCTCTCAAAACGCCTCAAGCATTACAACTTCGGCACTTTTTCGCAGTACTACCGGATGCTGGCGAGCGGTTTGCATCCCGAAGAACTGCAGGTGATGGTGGATCTGCTCACCACCAACGAAACCTACTTCTTCCGGGAGCCTGGCCATTTCCAGTTCCTGCGCGACGAAATCATCCGTCCGCGGCGCAATCCTTCGACTTTCCGGGTGTGGAGCGCCGCCTGCTCGACCGGCGAGGAGGTCTACACCCTCGCCATGCTGCTCGCCGACACGCTGACCAGTGCTCCGTGGGAGGTGGTGGGTTCGGACATCAGCACCCAGGTGCTGGTCAAGGCCGAGGCGGGGCATTACCCTCTTGAGCGTAACGAAGGGATTCCGGCGGGCTATCTGGCCAGGTATTGCCTCAAGGGCGTGCGCTCCCACAGTGGCAGTTTCCTCATCTCGCCGGAACTCAAGCGGCGGACCCGCTTCCAGCAGGTGAATCTGACCCTGCCTGTCGATGCCGGGATCGGCGATTTTGAGGTGATTTTTCTGCGTAACGTCATGATTTATTTCGACATGGAAACCAAGCGCAAGGTCGTTGCCAATCTGTTGCCGCGCCTCAAGTCCGGCGGGCACCTGATCATCGGCCACTCGGAAACCCTCAACGGCATCCAGCAGGGCCTGGAAACGGTGCGGGCGACCATCTACCGCAAACCATGATCGAGTTTGGTGACGATATCCGGGAAGTCTTTCTGCAGCCTGGTGGTTTCCATTTCGGTGGTGGGCGTACGCGCATTTCCACACTGCTCGGTTCGTGCATTTCCATCACCCTGTGGCATCCGGCCCGGCTGGTCGGCGGCATGTGCCACTTTATGCTGCCGTCCCGTGGCCAGTCGGCCGGTGCGGCCCTCGATGGCCGTTACGCCGATGAAGCGCTGGTCCTGTTCGACCGGGAGGTGGCGAAGGCCGGCAGCCGGCCGGGGGATTACCAGGTCAAGGTGTTCGGCGGCGGCAACATGCTGACCCGCGCGGACGATAGCTCCGAATTGATGGACATTGCCGCCCGCAACGTCGAGTCGGCTTATGCCTTGCTGGCTCGCCACGGCTACCGGCCGGCGGCGCTGGCCCACTGTGGTGGCAAGGGGCATCGCAAGCTGATTTTCGATCTGTGGACCGGTCATGTCTGGCTGGCCCATCGGCCCCTGGGCAGTGTGGCCTGATGGCGTCGGCGCCGATCCGCGTGATGATCGTGGACGACTCGGCCATCGTCCGTCAGGTTGCCAGCGAGGCCATTGCAGCCCAGCCCGACATGCGGGTGCTGGCCACCGCTGCCGACCCGCTCTTCGCCATCGAAAAGATGCGCAAGGAGTGGCCCGACGTGATCGTCCTCGACATCGAGATGCCACGCATGGACGGGCTGACCTTTTTGCGCAAGCTGATGGCCGAGCGGCCGACGCCGGTGGTGATCTGCTCGTCGCTGGTGGATCGGGGGGCCCGGGTGAGTCTCGATGCGCTGGCTGCCGGCGCGGTGAGCGTGGTCGCCAAGCCCAAGGTGGGCGTCAAGCAGTTCCTGCAGGACGAGAGCGAAAGCCTGGTGGCGGCTGTCCGGGCTGCCGCCAGTGCCCGGCTGCAGCCCTTGCGGCAGGCGGCTGTGCCGCGTCCCAAGCTGACCCTCGACGATTTGCCCCGCGGGCCGCGTCTGGCCCCGTCCGGCGACCGGACCCGGGTGGTTGCCATCGGCACTTCCACGGGCGGCACCCAGGCCCTTGAGAGCGTGCTGACGACGCTGCCCGAGGATGTGCCGGGCATCGTCGTGGTGCAGCACATGCCGGCCGGCTTCACCGACATGTTCGCCCGTCGTCTCGACGGCCTCGCCCGCATCCGTGTCCGCGAGGCCTGCCACGGCGACCGCGTCGAGCCCGGCCTGGCCCTGATCGCTCCGGGGGGCCGTCACCTGCAACTGGCGCGGGATGGCCGGGGCTATCACGTGGGCGTGGTGGACGGCCCGCTGATCAATCGTCACAAGCCTTCGGTGGACGTCCTGTTTCGCTCGGTGGCGAGAGCCGCCGGCCACAATGCGCTGGGCATCATCATGACCGGCATGGGCGACGACGGTGCCCTTGGCCTGAAGGAAATGCGTGATGCGGGTGCGTCGACGATCGGTGAGGCCGAAGAGACCTGCGTGGTGTTCGGCATGCCGAAGGAGGCCATGCTGAGGGGCGCGGTGGAGAGCGTGCTGCCCCTGCATGACATTGGTGCGGGGTTGGTGGCCTGGAGCCGGACACCGACAAATAGGGCCTGAGCGGACTTAATCTTGAAGGGAAAAAGCCGTTAAGAATAAACGGCCATAAAATCAGGGTGTGTCCATTGCTTGATGGGCCATTGATTTGGCGCAACCCCGCGACCTCAAAGGGCTTTGTTCCATGTCTTTTCCTCCGGCGCTCTCAGGCCCCAGTTCCGATTGCAGTGAAGGGCTGGCGCAGGAGCACAAACGTCTCAAGGCCCTGATCCAGAACCTGCCGGATCTGGTATGGCTGAAGGATCCGGACGGTGTTTACCTCGCCTGCAATTCGCGCTTCGAGCATTTTTTCGGGGCCTGTGAGGCGGACATCCTGGGCAAGACCGACTACGATTTCGTGTCCCGCGAGCAGGCCGATTTTTTTCGTCGCAATGATCTGGCCGCCATCGACGCCGGCCGGGCGGTACGCAACGAGGAAATCGTGGGGTTTGCGGCTGATGGCCATACGGAGTGGCTCGAAACCATCAAGACGCCGATGCGGGATGCCGATGGTCGCCTCATCGGCGTGCTTGGTGTCGGGCGCGACGTCTCCGAAGCCAAGCACGCCGAAGTCCGCCTGAAACGCGCGAACCGGGCCTTGAGTACGGTCAGCGAGTGCAACCTGGCCCTGGTCCGGGCTACGGACGAACAAGCGCTCCTGCAGGACATCTGCCGCCTGATTGTGGTGTTTGGTGGCTACCGGATGGCGTGGGTCGGCTTTGCCGAAAATGACGCACAGCAGTCGGTACGGCTGGCCGCCGAGTTCGGGGTGGTGAATGGCTACTTCGACACGCTGAGTTTTTCCTGGGCGGATACCGAGGCCGGCGGTGGTCCGACCGGTACGGCGATCCGCGAGGGCAGGCCGAGCCTGTGCCGCAACATTCATTCTGATCCGCGTTTTGCCCGCTGGCGCGATGCCGCCGTGCGGAGCGGTTATGGCTCATCCTGTGCGCTGCCCCTGCTGGGCGAGGATGGGCAGTGCTTCGGCGCCCTGAACGTCTATTCGGTCGAGGCGGATGCCTTCGATGACGAGGAAGTCCGGCTCCTGTCGGATCTGGGTCGTGACCTGGCCTTTGGTGTCCGGGCCTTGCGCGACCGGGTTGCGCGGGATGAGGCCCAGCGCCGGCAGCTTACTGCCGAGCGGCAACTGCGTCATGTGCTGGAGGCGAGTCCGACCATTCTCTATGCCTTGCGGCTGGTGGACGGACAATTCATGCCCGTGATGGTCGGGGAGAATATTCGCAGGATTTTCGGCTTTACACAGGAGGAGGTCCTGACGCCGGACTGGTGGGCGAGCCGGATTCATCCGGAAGATCGGTGCGAGGCCCTGTCCCGCTCAAGCTCTTTGCTGTCCGAGGGGCAGATCGGCCATGAGTATCGCGTTGCCCACCGGGATGGCCGCTATATCTGGATACGCGATGAATTGCGCGTTGAGGAGCGGGCTGGCGGGCAGGGCGTGGAAATTGTTGGCGCATGGACTGACATCACTGTGCGCAAACGCATCGAACTGGCCTTGCAGAATCAGCGGCATGTGCTCGAAATGGTGGCCTCCGGGGCTGCGCTGGGCGACACGCTCGAGGCCCTGGTCCGGGGGGTCGAGGCGCAGATGCCCGACATCCGGGCCTCCGTTTTGCTGCTTGACCCCGACGGTATCCATCTGCGTCATGGCGCTGCACCCAGTTTGCCGGAGGGCTATATCCGTGCCGTCGATGGCGTTGCCATCGGTGAGGGTGTCGGTTCTTGTGGCACGACTGCCTGGCGCGGTCAGCCGGTGATTGTCGAGGATATCGCCCGTGACCCGCTGTGGGAGCCCTACCAGGCTCTCGCGGCGCGCCATGGGCTGATGGCCTGCTGGTCTTTCCCCATTCTCAGCAGGGATGGGCGGGTGCTGGGGACTTTCGCGCTCTATCCCGGCGAAGTGTCCGGTCCGACCGAGGCGCACCTGGAGCAGGTCGCCCTGGCCACCGATGTGGCGGCCATCGCCATCACCCGCTACCGGGAGGAGTCGGCCCTGCGCGCCAGCGAGACCCGTTTCCGGCAGCTCTTCGAGGTGGCTCCGGTTCCCCTGAGCCTGTTCTTTCCCGAAGGCGAAGTGGTGGATCTGAACCGCCGCTTTGTGGAAACCTTCGGCTACGAACTGGCGGATGTGCCAAATCTCGAGACCTGGTGGTTGAAGGCCTATCCCGATCCGGAATATCGTGCGTGGGTCATTGCCACGTGGCAGCTGGCTGTTGCCGAAGCCTGGGCGGCGCAGCGCCCGGTCAAGCCCACGGAGTTCCGGATCACCTGCAAGAATGGTGAGGTGCGCACTTTGCTGGTATCCGGTTCGGCTGTAGGGGCCATGTTCATGGCGACCTTCTTCGACATCACCGAGATGCGCAAGCTGGATGCCCAACTGGCGCTCTATCATCACCATCTGGAAGATCTGGTGGCCGAGCGCACCGGGCAACTGGCCGAAGCCCGCCAGCGGGCAGAGTCCGCCAGCCACGCCAAGAGTGCCTTTCTGGCCAACATGAGCCACGAGATTCGTACGCCGATGAATGCGATCCTCGGTCTGGCACGCATCATCGAACGCAGCCCGCTCGACGCCGCGCAGCAGGATCGTCTGGCCAAGATTCGCAATGCCGGCGCCCACTTGCTGTCGATCATCAACGACATCCTGGACATCTCCAAGATCGAGGCCGGCAAGCTCAACCTGGAGTCCATCGATTTCTCGCCGGAATCCCTCTTCAACCAGGCCCACTCCCTCATTCACGACCGGCTGGCGGCCAAGCGCCTGACTTTCCGTTCGGATACCGACGGTCTGCCGCCAGTCTTGCGGGGCGATGTGACGCGCTTGCGCCAGGCGCTTCTCAACTATCTCGGCAATGCGGTGAAGTTCACCGAGCATGGCGGGGTCGTCCTGCAGGCGCGGGTGGTCGAGGAGGGCGCGCATGATCTGCTGGCCCGTTTCGAGGTGCTTGATACCGGAATCGGCATTGCTGCCGACCAGTTGTCGCGGCTGTTCCAGTCTTTTGAGCAGGCGGATGCCTCGACCACGCGCAAATACGGTGGCACCGGTCTCGGCCTGGCCCTGACCCGTCACCTGGCCGAACTGATGGGTGGCGAGGCCGGGGTCGCCAGTGAGCCTGGCCAGGGCAGCGCCTTCTGGTTTACCGCGCGTCTGCAGAAGCGCCCCGGGGTCATGCTGCCGGTCAGCACATCCGAAGTGCCGGTCGACACCGCGACGGCCATCGCCCGGCGCCTGCGCGGCATCCACGTACTACTGGTGGAAGACAATCTCCTCAACCAGGAGGTGGCCGTGGATATGCTCAGCAATCTCGGACTGATCATCGACCGGGCCGCCAACGGCATGGAGGCCGTCGAACTGGCCGGGGCGGCCGCTTATGATGTGATTCTGATGGACATGCAGATGCCGGTGATGGATGGCCTTGAGGCCACCCGCCGGATTCGCTGCCTGTCGGGGCGGGAGCGCACACCGATCGTGGCCATGACTGCCAATGCCTTCGATGAAGATCAGGAGGCCTGTCTGGGAGCCGGCATGAATGATTTCATTGCCAAACCGGTAGAGCCGGAAGCGCTGTACCGGATGATCTACAAGTGGCTTGGCGCCGATTGGCGGGGAGACGCCGATCCGGCGCCACCTCTGTCTGTCCTTTCCCCTCCGCCCGCGCCCCCGCTTGTGCAGGAGACCGACTGGGAAGCGCGCTTCCGTGCCATCGACGGTCTCGACGCCGAGCGGGGAGTGCGGGTCGTGCGCGGAAAATGGCCTACTTATGCCCGCCTCCTCGGCCTGTTTGTGGATTCTCAAGCCGACACGGTCGAGCGCCTCAATGCGTGTCTGGCTGCGGGAGACTTGCAGGAGATCGGGCGCGTGGCGCATTCTCTCAAGGGCTCCGCCGGCAACGTGGGGGCGACCGGTGTGTTCGGTCTCACTGAAGCGATCTGCAATGCGGTGCGGGACGGGCGGGGCGCCGAGACCCTTGCTGATCTGCTGGCCACCCTGAGCGAGACCATGCCGGTTCTCCTTGAAACGATTCGCCAGCGCCTTGCCGGGCCCGGGGAGACCATTCTATGAATAGTGCATCCCATATCGTGCCTTTTCAGTGGGCGGATTATTTCGAAACCGGCTTTGACGACGTGGATGGACAGCACCACAAGCTCGTCGATCTGATCAACGTGCTGGCCCAGCGGGCGGCCAGTGGTTCCGAGCTGCAGCCGGTCGAATTGACCCACGTGCTCGACGGGCTGGCGCGCTACGCACTGCATCACTTTGCCACCGAAGAAGCCTTGATGGAGGCTGCCGGGCTTGATCCGCGCCACCTGCGTGCACACCGCCAGCTTCATGCGGATTTCGTCACCCAGGTGGAGGAAATGCGCAGCACCGCCGACCCGGCCCGGGTGGTGCCGGTCCTGTACCGTTTCGTCACCAGCTGGCTGACCTTTCACATTCTCGATACCGACCACAGCATGGCCCGCCAGATGCGTGCGGTGGCCGCCGGCAGCACGCCGGAGGCGGCCTTCGAGGCGGAAAGTGGGCATCGGGGCGATCCGGGCAATACGGCCCTGATCGGTGCCGTGCGCAACCTGCTCGGGCTGGTGGCCGAGCGCAACAACGAACTGGCATCGATTAATGCCCGCCTGGAGCAGCGGGTAGCCGAGCGAACGGCGGCACTGACCGCGGCCAACCAGGCCTTGCGGCATACCCTCGATTCCCTGGAGGATACCCGTACCCGCCTGCAGGAAGCCGACAAGCTCGCGGCGGTCGGCCAGCTTGCCGCTGGCGTGGCCCACGAGATCAATAATCCCCTGGCCTTTGTCGCCTCCAATCTGGGTACTCTGCGTGAGTACGCCGAGCGCATGCTGGCGCTGGTGAATACCGCTGACCGCCTCGCGGCAACTTCCGCCAATCGTGAGGCCTGGCAGGCCGCTCGGGCCGAGACCGATCTGGAGTTCATCCGCGAGGATCTGCCGGTGCTGGTGGTCGAGTCCACCCGCGGCCTTGGGCGGGTCGCCGAAATCGTGCAGGCCCTGCAGGGATTCGCCAGTCCAGGGCCATCCGAAACGAGCGAGGTGTCCTTGAGTGCATTGCTCGACGGGGCCATCAAGGCAACCGCCGCGAGTCGGCGTCCCGGTCAGGAGGTGGTCCGCGGCTACGGGGTTCTGCCAAGCATGGCGGTCAATCCGACGCTCCTCGGCGAGGCCTTCAAGGCGCTCATCGACAACGCCGGTCGTGCGCTCGGGAATGTTTCGGGAACGCTTACCGTGCGGGCACGGGAGGTGGGTGCCGAGCTGGTTGTCGATGTGGAGGACACCGGTTGCGGCATGGACGAGGCGACCCGCTCACGCATTTTCGAGCCGTTCTTCACGACGCGCCCGGTGGGGCAGGGGCGGGGTCTCGGCTTGTCATCGGCCTACCGGATCGTGCGCCAGCACGGCGGGCGTATCGAGGTGGGCAGTGTGCCGGGAAAGGGCAGTCGCTTCCGGGTGCTATTGCCGCTGCATGCTTCCGCCTGACAAAAGAAACCCGGCTTGAGCCGGGTTTCTTTTGGATGCTGCCGCAATGCTTGCGGATCAGCGTCGGTGAACCATGGCGCGCAGGCAGGCGACGCGTTCCTCGGTGGCCGGGTGGGTGCTGAACAGCCCGCGCAGACCACCGCCGGAAAGCGGATTCATGATCATCATCTGACCGGTTTCCGGGTGGGCTTCGGCGGTGGGCATCGGGATGCCGCGGGCGAAGGCGTCGATCTTGGTCAGCGCGTCGGCGAGGGCCAGCGGGTCGCCGGAGATTTCGGCGCCACCCCGGTCAGCCTCGAATTCCCGTGCGCGGGAGATGGCCATCTGGATCAGGCTGGCGGCCAGCGGGGCGAGCAGGGCCACGGCGATGCCGGCGATGGGGTTGGCCGGACGGCCTTCACCGTCACGCCCGCCGAACATCACGGCAAAGTTGGCAAGGGCCGAAATGGCACCGGCCATGGTTGCCGAGATGGTCGACAACAGGATGTCCCGGTGCTTCACGTGGGCCAGTTCATGGGCCATCACGCCGCGCAGTTCGCGCTGGCTGAGCATCTGCAGGATGCCGGTGGTGGCCGCGACGGCTGCGTGTTCGGGGTTGCGGCCGGTGGCGAAGGCGTTGGGCTGGTCTTCGTGGATGATGTAAACCTTGGGCATCGGCAGCTGGGCGCGGCCGGCAAGCTCCTTCACCATGTTGTAGAGGTAGGGCGAGCTGCTTTCATCCACTTCCTGCGCGTTGTACATGCGCAGGACCATCTTGTCGGAGAACCAGTAGGAGAAGATGTTCATCGCGCCGCCGAAGACCAGCGCGAGGAGCATCCCCGACTTGCCGCCCATCATGCCGCCGATCACCCCGAAGAGGGCGATGATCCCGGCCATGAGGATCGAGGTCTTGAGCCAGTTGCCGAACATTGTGCTTATCCGTCCTTTCGAGTTCACGCGAAGTGCGCGAACGATTAGATGGGGGACCCGCCCGAAAATTCAATCGAGCGAAGCACCGTCATTCGAAACGGCTGCCGACTGCAATCGGCATGCCGCGCAGGAAGTCGGCGGTGGGCATGCGCTTGGCGCCGGGCTTCTGCAGTTCGGTGATGCACAGGGAGCCTTCGCCGCAGGCCACAATGACGCCGGCGGCTTCGGCCAGGAGGACTTCACCCGGGGTGCCGGTAGCGTCGATGGCGCGGGCGCGCCACAGCTTGATCGGGGTGTCCTGATACGTTGCGAGGGCGCCGGGGAAGGGATTGAAGGCGCGCACGGTGCGTTCGATCTCGACTGCCGGGCGGGTCCAGTCCACTGCCGCTTCAGCCTTGCCGATCTTGGCCGCGTAGGTGACGCCTTCGGCCGGCTGGGGTGTGGGGGTGAGACCGTCGGGCAGGGCCTGCAGGGCTTCGACGATCATGTCGGCGCCGAGCCAGGCGAGCCGGTCGTGGAGGCTGGCGGTGGTGTCGTCGGGATGAATGGTTTCGGCGCGCTTGAGCAGCATCGGGCCGGTATCGAGGCCGGCGTCCATCTGCATGATGGTGATGCCGGTCTCTAAGTCACCGGCCTGGATGGCCCGGTGGATCGGCGCCGCGCCACGCCAGCGGGGCAGCAGCGAGCCGTGGATGTTGAGGCAGCCGTAGCGGGGCATGTCGAGCACCGCCTGCGGCAGGATGATGCCGTAGGCGGCCACCACCAGCACGTCCACGTCGGCCTCGGCGAGGGGCGCCTGCTGTTCCGGGGTGCGCAGCTTTTCGGGCTGGTGCACCGGAATGTTGGCGGCCAGGGCGACTTGCTTGACCGGGCTGGGCTGCAACTGCATGCCGCGGCCGGCCGGGCGGTCGGGCTGGGTGAGGACGAGGGTGACTTCGAAGCCGGCGGCGAGGATGGATTCCAGCGCCACGGCGGCGAATTCGGGGGTTCCGGCGAAGGCGATTTTCATCAGGCGGTGATCCGGGCCTGTTTGGCCAGTTTGCCCTTGATCCGGGTCTGTTTGAGCTGGGACAGGTGCTGTACGAAAACCATGCCCTCGAGGTGATCCAGTTCATGCTGGACGCACACGGCGAGCAGGCCTTCGGCATCGAACTCGAAGGTTTCACCCTGCTGGTTCATGGCCCGCACGCGGACGTGCTCGGCGCGGCTGACCTTGTCGTAGATGCCGGGCACCGACAGGCATCCTTCCTCGCAGACCTGTTCGCCGTCGCGGGCGATGATCTCGGGATTGATGAGGGCCAAAAGGCCGGACTTGTCCTCCGACACGTCGATGACGACGATGCGTTTGTGGACGTCCACCTGTGTGGCAGCCAGACCGATGCCGGGCGCCTCGTACATGGTTTCGGCCATGTCGGCGATCAGTTTGCGGATTTCGTCTGTCACTTCGCGCACGGGAGTTGCGCGCGTGTGCAGACGCGGGTCGGGGTAACGGAGAATGGGTAGCAGAGCCATAAATATTGCCGGATGAAGACTTTACGTGCAGAATTTTGAGCCAAATCTACGATGCCCGCGTCGTGAAGAAGCAGGCGTCGGGCTCCGCAACACAGACTGCCCTTTGATGCGGCGAATCTGTCCGCCGAAAGCGAGTGCACTTTCAATGATGCGCATTATATCCGCCCTCCTCATCGGCGTCGCCGCCCTGGTTCCGGCGAGCGCAGGGGCCGCCGGCCCGATCCGCCTGTCCGACGATGCACCCGACAGCCATGTGGTGGTTCCCGGGGACACCCTGTGGGGGATTTCCGGCAAGTTCATCAGGGAACCGTGGCGCTGGCCTGAAGTCTGGCGCCTCAACCGGGAACAGATCCACAATCCGCACCTGATTTATCCGGGGCAGATTATCGTTCTAGACCGCAGCGGCCCGACCCTCAAGTTCGGCAAGCGCATCGGTCAGCCCGGTGATCGGGCTCTCTACGAGAAGCGTTTCCCGCAAGTGTATGCGGCGTCCGACCAGGCGGCCATCCAGAGCATTCCGGTCCGTGCCATCACGCCTTTCCTGTCCGAGCCGCTGGTGGTGACCGAGGCAGAAGATGCCGCCGCCGGAATCGTCGTGGCGACCCAGGAGGGCCGTGTGTTTACCGGTCCGGGAGACACCATTTTTGCGACGCGCCTGGAACCGGGGGTGATCAACTGGAATATCTACCGCAAGGCCAAGCCCCTGGCCGAGCCGGTGACCGGCGAGATTCTTGGCTACGAAGCGACCTATCTCGGACAGGCACGGGTGACCGCTGAAGCGGGCGTTCTCTCTCCGGATGTGGCTTATCCGAGCGAGGTGACGCGTTCTGCCAAGGAGCGTCTGCCGATTCCGGCGAGCCTGATCCTGACCAGTTCCAAGCATGAGGTGGGCAAGGGCGAACGCCTGCTGCCGGCCGGGCGTCCCGAGTTGCTCAGCTATGTGCCGCATGCCCCTGATGCCGAGGTGGCGGGTCGGGTCGTCTCCATCTACAACGGCGTGGCCGAAACCGGTCGCTACAACGTGGTTTCGGTGAGCCTCGGCAAGCGCGACGGCATGGAGATCGGCCATGTGCTGGCCCTGCATCGCAACCGCGGCGAAACCGAGTACCGGGAAGACAACGTCGGGCCGGCGCAGCGTTTCCGGCTGCCCGAGCAGCGCTACGGACTGGTTTTCGTGTTTCGCGTGTTCGAGCGCATTTCCTACGCGCTGGTGATGGACAGCAACGGTGCGGTGACGATTGCCGACAGTGTCCGCAAGCCCTGATTCCCGCGCCGCATCTTGCCGGATAAACACCCGCTCGCTCCCTGGCTGCGCCTGACCCTCACCCCGGGCCTGGGCCCGGCCGCGCAACGCCAGTTGCTGGCAGCCTTTGGCCTGCCCGAATGCATCTACGCGGCGGGTTTCAGCGCCATTGCGGCGGTGGTCGGCGCCCCGCTTGCCGGCAAGCTCCTCGATCATGACGCCGCCGCGGCCGTCGACCTGGCGCTCGAATGGCTCACCCAGCCGGGCAACGCCATCCTGACCCTGGGCGATGCGGCGTATCCCGCGTCCCTGCTCGAAATCCCCGACCCGCCCGTAGTCTTGTACGTGAAGGGCGATGTGACCCTGCTGTCGCAGCCATCCATCGCCGTGGTGGGCGCGCGCAGTGCTACGCCGCAAGGCGAAGCCAATGCCGAAGCCTTCGCCACCGAGCTGTCCGCCGCCGGCCTGACCATCGTCAGCGGGCTGGCGCTGGGCATCGACGGTGCCGCCCATCGGGGTGGTCTGAGCGGTCCGGGACGCACTGTGGCAGTGATCGGAACCGGTGCCGACCGGATCTATCCGGCGCGCAATGCCGAACTGGCCCGACGAATCGCCGAGCGCGGAGCGATCATCAGCGAGTTCGCCCTCGGGATTGGGCCGCTGGCCCACAATTTTCCCCGGCGCAACCGCCTGATCGCCGGCCTTGCCAGCGGCGTGCTGGTGGTCGAGGCGGCCGTGAAGAGCGGTTCCCTGATCACCGCTCGCCTGGCGACCGAGTGCGGCCGAGAGGTTTTCGCCATCCCGGGGTCGATTCATTCGCCGCTGGCACGGGGGTGTCACCGCCTCATCCGTGACGGTGCAAAACTGGTCGAATCGGCCGCCGATATCCTCGAAGAATTGCGCCTGTCGCCACTGGAGGCGGCGTCAGCCGGCGATCTTGCTCCTGTCGAGGGAAGTCCAGAAGAGGTCCGGGTGCTTGAGGCCGCGGGGTACGACCCTGTGGATGTGGACACGCTGGTGCACCGCACCAGCTTGACGCCGGAAGCGCTCTACGCCATTCTGCTTACGCTGGAGCTCGACGGACGGGTTTCCCGCCTGCCCGGAGGGCGCATCCAGCGCCTCTGAAAAACGACTGGCCTCAGGCCCACGCGCCATGTTCGATATCCTCGTGTACCTCTTCGAGAACTACGTTCACGCCGACGCGTGCCCGGAACCCGCGCAACTGGCCCGCAAGCTGACGGCTGCCGGTTTCGAGGAAGAAGAAATCACCGAAGCCCTCGAGTGGCTGTCCGGGCTGCGCCAGTTATCCGATGGCGAGCGCCCGGCCCACTTTGCCCGTGCCGGCTCCCTGCGCATTTATGGCGAGGACGAACAGGTGCGCCTGGGCGTCGAGTGCCGCGGCTTCCTGCTGTTCCTCGAGAACGCTGGAATCCTCGACTCCGAGTGCCGCGAGATCATCGTCGAACGGGCCCTCGCCCTGGGCGAAACCGAGATCGAGCTGGAGAACCTCAAGGTCATCGTGCTGATGGTGCTGTGGCAACAGGATCGCCCGATCAACGGGCTGATCCTCGACGAACTGCTCAACGAATCCGACGAGGACGAAGATGAGCAGGCGCCATTCTCCGTGCATTGATCTGCGGGCCGCTTGCAAGCCCGGCGCAGCCTTCCGTATGATGCGGCGCTCCCCCAACAACCTGAGTCAGGCGTCCCGAGGCGCACTACAGGCATGAGCAAGCAGCTGATCATTGCGGAAAAACCTTCGGTTGCAGCGGACATCGCGCGCTCCCTTGGTGGTTTCACCAAGGAAAAGGATTACTTCGAGTCGGACGATTTCGTCCTCTCCTCTGCTGTCGGCCATTTGCTTGAGCTGACCGTGCCGGAGGAGTTCGAAGTGAAGCGCGGCAAATGGTCGTTTGCCCACCTTCCGGTCATCCCGCCCCATTTCGCGCTCAATCCCATCGAGAAGACCGAGGACCGCCTCAAGCTTCTCACCCGGCTCATCAAGCGCAAGGACGTCACCGGCCTCATCAACGCCTGCGACGCGGGCCGCGAAGGGGAGTTGATCTTCAGCTTCATCGCCCAGCATGCCGGCACCAACAAGCCGGTGCAGCGCTTGTGGCTGCAGTCCATGACGGCCAATGCGATCCGCGACGGCTTCACCCAGCTGCGGCCCGCCGCCGAGGTGGAAGGTCTGCGCGAGGCCGCCGTGTGCCGTGCCGAGAGCGACTGGCTGATCGGCATCAACGGCACCCGGGCGATGACCGCCTTCAATTCCAAGACCGGTGGTTTCCACCTGACCACGGTCGGTCGGGTGCAGACCCCGACGCTGGCCATCATGGTCGAGCGGGAAGAGAAGATCCGTGCCTTTCGCCCCACCGATTACTGGGAACTGGAAGCAAGCTTCGGCTGTCAGGCTGGCGCCTATGCCGGCCGCTGGTTCGACGAAGGCTTCAAAAAACCCGAAGAGGGCGCGCCGCTGGCTGAGCACGCCACCGCCTTCCGCCTGTGGGATAAAGCCCGCGCCGAGGCGATCAAGGCCAAGTGCGAAGGTCAGCCGGGCGTCGTCGAGGAAGAGTCCAAGCCCACCACTCAGCTGTCACCGCTGCTGTTCGACCTGACTTCCCTGCAGCGCGAGGCCAACGGCCGCTTCGGTTTTTCGGCCCGCACCACGCTGCAGCTGGCCCAGGCCCTTTACGAAAAGCACAAGGTGCTCACCTATCCCCGGACCGACGCCCGCGCGTTGCCGGAGGATTACGTCGGCCAGGTGCAGGGCATTCTCGGCGGCTTGCCGGATGCCTTCGCGCCATTTGCCAACGAGATCGTCAAGCACGGCTGGGTCAAGCCCAACAAGCGCATCTTCAACAACACCAAGATCTCCGATCACTTCGCCATCATTCCCACCGGTACCGCGCCCAAGAGCCTGTCGGAAGCGGAAGCGAAGATCTACGATCTGGTAACCCGGCGCTTTCTGGCCGTGTTCTACCCGGCCGCCGAATACCGCATCACCACCCGTATCACCCGCGTGGCGGGCGAAGCCTTCAAGACCGAGGGCAAGATCCTCGTCAATCCGGGCTGGCTGGCCGTGTATGGCAAGGCTGCCGCGGTCAGTGAAGATGAAGGCGGGGCGCCGCAGCTGGTGGCCGTGGCCGAGGGCGAGACGGTCAGTACCGACGAAATCTTCGTCAAGGCGCTGGTCACCAAGCCGCCTGCACGATTCAACGAAGCCACGCTGCTGTCGGCGATGGAAGGTGCCGGCAAGATGGTGGATGACGAGGAGCTGCGCGCCGCCATGGCGGGTCGCGGCCTCGGCACCCCGGCCACGCGGGCGCAGATCATCGAGAACCTGATCGGTGAAATCTACGTGATTCGGGATGGCAAGGAGCTTATCCCGACCGCCAAGGCCTTCTCGCTGATCACGTTGCTGCGCGGCCTCGGCACCAACGAACTGACCTCGCCCGAACTGACCGGCGAGTGGGAACACCGGCTTGGCCAGATGGAGCGTGGTGCGCTGTCGCGAGCCGAGTTTATGGGCCACATCCAGGCCATGACCCGGGATATCGTCGAGCGCGCCAAGCGCTACGAGTCCGACACCGTGCCCGGCGATTTTGCAACGCTGGCGACGCCGTGCCCCAAGTGCGGTGGTCTGGTGAAGGAGAACTACAAGAAGTTCGCCTGCCAGTCCTGCGACTGGCAAGCCTGGAAGATCGTGGCCGGTCGCCAGTTCGAGATTCCGGAAATCGAAACCCTGTTGTCCACCGGTCGCGTCGGCCCCTTGCTGGGCTTCCGCAACAAGATGGGCCGGCTCTTCAATGCCGAGATCCGTCTCAACGATGACAAGCTGCCCGAGTTCGATTTTGGCCAGCCGAAGGACGACGAAACGGCCGAGCCAGTGGATTTCTCTGGCCAGGATTCTCTCGGTCAGTGCCCCAAGTGCAGCGCCCAGGTTTATGAGCACGGGCTGTCCTATGTCTGCGAGAAGTCGGTAGGCCCTGAAAAAACCTGCGATTTCCGCTCCGGCAAGATCATCCTGCAGCAGCCCATCGAGCGGGAGCAGATGCACAAGCTCCTCGATACCGGGCGCACCGAGCTGCTACGCGGTTTTGTTTCCAGCCGTACCAAGCGCAAGTTCTCGGCCTTCCTGGTGCGTGGGGACGACGGCAAGGTGGGTTTCGAGTTCGAGAAGAAGGAGCCCAAGGCGCCTGCTGCCGGCAAGGCTGCGGCGGCCAAGACGGCTGCTGTCAAGGAGCCTGCCGAGAAGAAGGCGCCCGCGGCAAAGAAGGAAGTCGCAGTAAAGAAGGCACCGGCGGCCAAGAAGCCGGCGACCCGCAAGAAGGTTGTGGCTGCCGAGTAAGCGCTTCGACTGTCCATGAAAATGCCCGCCCTTTCAGGCGGGCATTTTTGTTTGTGTGCCCGGCTGGCGGGCGGTGCTTCTCAGTTGAGGGCGTGGGCGATGATGTCGCGGAACTCGTCCAGATCGCCTTCCGAGGTGCCGAGGAAGGTCTTGGCGTTGTCGAAGGCACGCCCTTCTTCTGGCTCTGCCCCCTCCATGAAGTCGGCGATCACGTGTTCGGCGATAAGCGTCACGGCAATCAGCGCCAGGGCGTCGGAGGGCAGTTCCTGCTCGGGAAGGATGTACAACTCAGGGTCGTGATGGTAGCGGATCGCCGAGGCGATTTTCGGCGGCAGACCCCAGTTGCGGGCCAGCAGCCAGCCGACCACCGCATGGTCGCAGTGGAAGCGTGCCCGTTCCTGCTCGACCAGGCGGTTGCCGCAATCGCCGGCGCCGGCGTACATGGCCGCGTACTCGGGAAAGTTCAGCATCATCACCGGAATCGCTGAATCCTGGAAAAGGGCGTAGGTGTAGGCCGTTTCCGGCTGGATTCCGACGTGCTTGCGAGCCAGCACGCCGGTGGCCAGGGCGAGGGTCGAAGCACGCGTCCAGAACTTTTCCATGACGTCGGCCGGCAGGTCGCTGGCCGTGTTGCGCAGGGCCACGGCGATGACCACATTGATGATGTTCCTGATGCCCAGGCGGTTTACCGCCTGCTGGACGCTCTTCGCCCGGCTCGCCGAACCGAACATCGGCGAATTGGCGAGCTTGATCGCCATCGCCGACATGCCCACGTCGGAAGCGATGATGCGGGCGAGTACCTTGAGTTGCGGTTCTTCCTTGCGCGCTTCCTCCATTACCTCGGTAACGGCTGCAGGACACGCTGGAATGCGGATCGCGCCAAGGATTTCTTCAAGTTCTGCTTGGGTGATCGGACGAGTGGTGGTGGCTGTGTTCATGACAGTGTTTACCGACGGCAATGGTAAATATTGTTAATTTTATCAAAAAAGTCATTTTTAGTATTTTATGGCGCTCAAGCCCGATCTCAAGGGCGCGTGCGCTGCAGAGCGTCACTATTTCACGTCCACTCCACGGTGCAGGCTTTCCCGCATGCCTTGTTGGTGGAGCTTGGATGCTGCGACTGCATGAATTACGGCCGAATGTCCCAACTCTTCAGTCAACTTCGTGCCTGGCATGGCTGGACCGGAATGCGGCAAGAGTCCGAAAGTTTCTCGGGGGAGGGCGTTCGTCACACTGAAGTTTCAGGTGTTTTTCCCGATAAAGGCGCTTGTGTATAACATTGTTTAACAAGCCAGTTTCGACACCCCCATGCCCCAAGTGACCCTGACCGGCGGCAAGCCTGCGACTCGTGCAGACCTGCTCCTTGCCCATGCCCGCGACAGCTTCCTGCGCACCCTCCGACAGGCTGCCGGTGAAGTCATTCGTCACCCTGGCTGGATCAACGAGTTCACTTTCGCTGCGGGTGAGTGTTTTGACGAACTGGCGGGCCTGCGCGAACGCCAGGATTTCGAGCAGGCTCACGGGCTGACCGCGTCGCGGATCAGCCTGGTGCACGATTCGGATCTGGATTACTCCATCGAACTGATGAATCTGGACCAGCGCCTGCGCGATCATTGTGTGCGTGAACTGTCGGCACTCCACTTGCGCATGCGAACGCTGCTGGCTGACACCGATAGGGCGCTGCAGGACGAGTCGCCGGTGGGTTCCGAGAGTGTGTGCCGGGCCCTGCGCGCACTGAAGGAGGCCGAGCGTCTGAGCCCTGCCGAGGGGCTCAAGCTGCTGGGGCAACTGGAGGAACCCCTGCTGCGCCACCTGAGCGCCTACTACCGGGAGCTGGAGCACCAGTTCGTGGATGCCGGCATCGAAACGCACTACCGGGCCGCACCGACGCCTCATCCCACCCTGAGCATTGCCGAAGATTGGGCACACAGCGCTGCCGCCCGTGCCAGCCTGCCCCTGCATCCACTCGATGCGCTGCGACTGGCCGCGCTGGCCCGTCGCGAGGCCATGCCCCAAGCGATGACCAGCCTGGATCCAGGGTTGGCGTCGGCCATGCTGGAGCGTGTCGAAGCCTGGCTTGGCGAGCGTCAGCACTACGGTGAAGGTCTGCCGGCATCTCTCGGAACGAGCGAGCTGGGCGCGCTGCTGTCCCCGTCGAAGGCAGCTGCCGTCGAGGTGGTCGAAGCTGTCTGCACGCATGCTTCTGCCAGCCCATCACTGCCGGCGACGATCCGGACGATTCTGGCGCAACTGCGTGTCCCGCTGCTGCGCCTGGCCCTGCGCAGCGAAACCCTGCTGGCGGAAAAGCGCCATCCGGCCCTGCTGCTGGTAGACCTGATCGCCAATCTCGGCCGTACCCTGCCGGCCAACTGTCCGCCCGAACTGCCGATTTGCCGGGCGCTGATGCAGCTGATCCACCCCCTCGGCAAAGCCCCGCGCTTGTCCGAGAAGGAGTTTGCGGCCACCTTCGACAGTGTCGAGACCCTGGTTCGTGGCCGTCAGCGGGGCGCGCTGGCCCGCGCCTCCGTCTTTGCGGAGGAGGCCTCACGCCTCGAGCGCCGTGAGGTGGCCCTGCATCAGGCGAGTCGGGCCATCTACCTGATGGTCGGTCATCAGGCGAATCCTGTGGTGCAGAATTTCGTCGAGGGCTACTGGGTGCATGTGCTTGCCAAGGCGGCTTACCGCTACGGCACTGACAGCCCCCAGTGGGCCGCCCGCATCCAGACGGCCAATCGTCTGCTGGCCAGCGCCAATCCCGATCCCGCCACTCGTCAGCAGCTCCTTGCCCAATTGCCTGAGCTGATCCGCGATCTGGAACAGGGCCTGGCGTCGATCCGCCTGATACCGGAAAAAATCCGGGATGGCCTGGCTCCATGCCGGGAGGTGCACGCTGCCATCATTGCCGGCCGTCCCTTGCCGGTATCGTCCCGGCGGCGTCCGGTGCCGGCTTCCCTCGGCCCGGTGGACGAGAAGCCGAACCTGCGGGTATTCAAGCACAAGCAGTATTTCGCCGGCGAACTCCCGCTGGCCTCCGACTGGGCCGAGCTGGAACTGGGGCAGCGTGTTTCCGTCGGCCTGCCCGACGGCAGCGTGATGCGCGGGTTTGTGGCCCTGATCGGGCCGCTGCAGCACATCCTGTTGATCGCCGATGGCGATAGCGATGCAGTCCTGGCGATCACCGGCCGGGCGCTGGCCCAGCAACTCGACTCGCCGCAGACGCGCGTGTTCCACGACGAATCGCTGGTGGACGAAGCCGCGACGGAAAAGCTCATCAATCCCTGAACGTTTGAGGGGCGGTTCCAGCGGAGGGACGCGCTGGTGAGTTGCCCCGTCAGGGCGGCCAAACGTCATGGCCGCCCGCTGCGCGGGTTTATCGCGGGTAGGTGCCGTCTTTCTGGATGCTGGCCTGCATGTCACGCAATACTGTGGTCAGCGGCATGTCCTGTCCGGAGTCGGTGGCGCCCCACTGGTCGTGAAAGACCAGTTCCTCGATGGGCAGGCGCGGCAGCCAGCCGGCTTTTTCCAGCTCCGGCCTGTCGTGGAAGTGGCTGACGTAGCCGATGCACAGATAGGCAACCGGCACGATGTGCTCGGGAATCCCGAGCGCCGTCTGCAATTCGGACTGGTTGAAAATGCTCACCCAGCCAACGCCCAGGCCTTCGGCGCGCGCCGCCAGCCAGAGGTTTTGCACGGCGCAGACGCTGGAGTACAAATCCATCGTCTTGATGTGGGTGCGGCCGACGACGACCGGGCCGGTGCGCTGGCGGTCGCAGGTGATGCACAGCCCGATCGGCGATTCGACAATGCCTTCGAGCTTCAGCTGGCTGTAGATTTCGCGCTTGCCCTCCGGAAACATCAGGGCCGCCTCGCCGTGCGCCTTGTCGAAGGCCGTGCGGACGCGCTGCTTGACCTCGGGTGAGCGGACCAGCACGAAGTTCCACGGCTGCATGAAGCCGACGGACGGGGCGTGGTGGGCGGCCATCAGCAGACGGCTCAGTACTGCGTCGGGTACGGGGTCGGGCAGGAACTGGCCGCGGACGTCACGGCGATTGAAGATGCTGCGATAGACGGCAGCGCGTTCGCTGTCCGCGAAGGCGTGCTGCAAAGTCGGGTTTTCCATGAATTCCCCTTCTGGAAAAACACTGGCTGCCTGGCCGTGCAGCCATCAAACGATCTCCCGGCCGGTCTTCTGACTTGGATTCAACCGCTGCCACGCCTTCCCGACTTGCATCAGTGGCTTGTTGTGGCGAGCGTCCTCCTTACAGCGTTGGGCACGTGGCGGATTTGCACCGCCTTCCCGATTCTCCATTCAGCGCAGGCTGAACGGCACCCGGAGATACAAGGGGCGAGATCGTAAGCGAGCGATTAGCAACTGGCAAGCCGCATTCGGGGCTGCGGGGCGGAGCAGGGAACCGACGCGCGGGCAGCGGGTCTGCTTCAGGCACCCTACAATTCCCGTCTGCCCGCCTTCCCCGACTCCCGCCATGTGCTCCGATCCCGCCTGTACTGCCGACCATGACCACGGTCCTGTTGAAGCCAACGCCATCCGCATTCGTGGCGCCCGCCAGAACAACCTGAAGAACCTGTCCCTCGACATTCCCCACAACGAACTCGTGGTGGTAACCGGGGTATCCGGCTCGGGCAAGAGTTCGCTGGTTTTCGACACCCTGTATGCCGAGGGCCAGCGCCGCTACGTGGAGACTTTCTCGCCCTACGCGCGGCAGTTTCTCGACCGCATGGACAAGCCGCAGGTGGATCGCATCGAAGGCGTGCCGCCGGCCATTGCCATCGACCAGACCAACCCGGTGCGCACCTCGCGCTCGACGGTCGGCACCATGACCGAGTTGGCCGACCACTTCAAGCTGCTCTACGCCCGCGGCGCCCGCCTGCATTGCCGCGGCTGCGCCAAGCCGGTGACGCGCGACACGCCGGCGACGATCTTTGCCGAACTCACCGACAAGGCCGCGGCGGCGGGCGATCCGCGCCTGGTGGTGAGCTTTCCGGTGACGGTGCCGGCCAACTTCACGCCGGACGAAATCGCCAGCCTGCTGGCCGGGCAGGGCTACACGCGCATCCACGCCCGCGATGGCGACGTGCTCGACGTGGTGCAGGACCGCTTCCGCCTCGGCAATGCCGAGCACGCCCGGGTCATGGAGGCGCTGGAAATCGGCCTGCGCGCCGGCCATGGACACATCAGCGTGCATGCCGTCGGCGATGCCGGCGAAACCCGCTGGAAGTTCAGCGCCGGGCTGCACTGCGCCGACTGCGATATTTCCTACTCCGACCCGACGCCGAGCCTGTTCTCCTTCAACTCGCCGATTGGTGCCTGCGAAACCTGCAAGGGCTTCGGGCGGGTCATCGGCGTGGACTTCAGCCTGGTGGTGCCGGACGAGTCGAAAACGTTGGAAGAAGGCGCCGTCAAACCCTGGCAGAGCCCGAGCTTCAAGGAGTGCCAGGGCGACCTGGAAAAGATGGCCAAAAAGTACGGCGTGGCCATGGACATCCCCTTCCGCGACCTGCCGCCCGAACACCGGGAATGGCTGCTCGAAGGCGACCCCAAGTGGAAGAGCTGGGATTCGTCGTGGCCGCGCTACTGGTACGGCGTGCGCCACTTCTTCGACTGGCTGGAGAGCAAGGCCTACAAGATGCACATCCGGGTGCTGCTGTCGCGCTACCGCAGCTACACCGAATGCCCGGCCTGCCACGGCGCCCGCCTCAAGCCGGATGCGCTGCTGTGGCGCCTGCCGGCCACCAGCGGCGCGCTGGCCGTGCATGAGCTGATGGCGCTGCCGATCAGCGACGTGGCCGGGTTCGTCGCCGCGCTGGAATTGCCGGCGCCGCTGGATGAGGCCACCGAACTGCTGCTGGTCGAAATCAAGGGCCGCCTCAAGTACCTGCAGGACGTGGGTCTCGGCTACCTCACCCTCGATCGCCAGTCGCGCACCCTGTCCGGTGGCGAAGTGCAGCGCATCAACCTGACCACGGCGCTGGGTACCTCGCTGGTGAACACCCTGTTCGTGCTCGACGAGCCGTCCATCGGCCTGCACCCGCGCGACATCGCGCGCATCCTCGGGGTGATGGAGCGCCTGCGCGACGCGGGCAACTCGCTGGTCGTCGTTGAGCACGACCCGCAGCTGATGCTGGCGGCCGACCGCCTGCTGGACATCGGCCCTGGCCCCGGCGAGCGGGGTGGCGAGATCGTCGCCTACGGCCCGCCGGGGGAGATAGCCGCCGATCCGGAGTCGCTGACCGGCGCCTACCTGTCGGGCCGGAAGCGCGTCGATGCGCGCCGTGTGCCCCGCCCGGTGGCGGCCGATGCACCGCGCCTGACGCTGCAGGGTGCCCGCGAGCACAACCTGCAGGGCATCGACGTGGCGATCCCGCTGCAGCGCCTGGTGGGCATCACCGGCGTGTCCGGCTCGGGCAAATCGACGCTGATCCAGGACGTGCTCTTTCCGGCGCTGGCCAAGCACTTCGGCCAGCCTTCCGAAGTGCCCGGCGCCTTCAGCGGCCTGGCCGGGCTGGAACAGCTGAAGGGCGTGGTGATGGTGGACCAGTCACCCATCGGCAAGAGCGCCCGCTCCAATCCGGTGAGCTACGTGGGCGCCTGGGACGCGATCCGCAAGCTCTACGCCAACCTCGATGAATCGAAGGAGCGCGGCTACACGCCGGGCACCTTCAGCTTCAACTCGGGCACCGGGCGTTGCCCGACTTGCACTGGTTCGGGCTTCGAGCACGTGGAAATGCAGTTTTTGTCCGACGTGTACCTGCGCTGTCCGGACTGCGACGGCAAGCGCTACCGGCCCGAAATCCTGGCCTTGTCGTGGCGCGGCAAGGGCGTTGCCGACGTGCTGGAGATGACTGTCTCCGAAGCGCTGGCCTTCTTTGCCGACCAGAAGGCCGTGCAGGCCGCGCTGGCGCCGCTGGCCGACGTGGGCCTCGAATATCTGCGCCTCGGCCAGCCGGTGCCGACCCTGTCGGGCGGCGAGGCCCAGCGCCTCAAGCTGGCCGGCTACCTGGCCGAAGCGGCTCAATTGGCCACCAAGAAGGCCAAGAAGGGCGCCGCCGGCGAGGCCGAGCCCGGCCTGCTGTTCCTCTTCGATGAGCCGACCACCGGCCTGCACTTCGAGGATGTGGCGACGCTGCTGTCGGCCTTCGAGAAGCTCCTCGATGCCGGCCATTCGCTGGTCGTCATCGAGCACAACCTGGACGTCATCGCCGCCGCCGACTGGCTCATCGACCTCGGCCCCGAAGGTGGCGCTGGCGGTGGTCTGGTGGTGGCCGCAGGCACGCCGGCGCAGGTGATCGCCACGCCCGGCTCCTACACCGGCCAGGCCCTGGCCGACTACGCCGCGCAGCTGGCCAGCATGAACGCGGCGCCAATAGTCGCCGAGCCGGCCGTGCGCTACCGGCCGGTGGCCGAGAACGCCATCCGTATCCACCACGCCCGCCACCACAACCTGCAGAACATCAGCCTGTCGATTCCCCGCGACAAGTTCACGGTGATCACCGGCCTGTCGGGTTCCGGTAAATCGACGCTGGCCTTCGACATCGTTTTCGGCGAGGGTCAGCGGCGCTACCTGGAGTCGCTGAACGCCTACGCCCGCCAGTTTGCCCAGCCCTCGGCGCGGCCCGACGTGGACGCCATCTTCGGCATTCCGCCGACCGTCGCCATCGAGCAGCGGGTCAGCCGCGGCGGGCGCAAGAGCACGGTCGGCACGCTCACCGAGATCCAGCCCTTCCTGCGCCTGCTGTATGTGAAGCTCGGCACCCAGTACTGCCCGGACTGCGACGTGCCGGTGTCGCCGCAGAGCTTCGAGGCCATCGTCGCCCAGATCATGCGCGACTTCAAAGGCCAGTCCGTCACGCTGCTGGCGCCGCTGGTCATCAACCGCAAGGGCTTGTACACCGATCTCGCCAAGTGGGCGCGCGGCAAGGGTTTTGAGCACTTGCGCGTCGATGGCGACGCGCTGCCGACCAAGGGATGGCCGCGCCTCGACCGCTACAAGGAACACAACATCGAGCTGCCGGTGGGCACGCTACAAGTGGGTGCCGATACCGAAGCCACGCTGCGCGAGCACGTGCAGGCGGCGCTCGAACACGGCAAGGGCGTGCTCAAAGTGTTGCCGCCAGGCGAGGGCGCCGCGCTGCTGACCCTGTCCACGCTGCGCGCCTGCCCGGATTGCGGCACCAGCTTCCCCGAGCCCGACCCGCGTCTGTTCTCGTACAACGCCAAGCACGGCTGGTGCCCCGACTGCTACGGCACCGGCCTGAAGATCGACAACAAGGTCGAGAATCCGGATGAACTCGACCTGGGCGAGCTGGAAGGCGAGACCGATGAAGCCTGCCCGAGTTGCCACGGCGCCCGCCTGAATCCGGTGGCCCGCGCCGTGCGTTTCCGCGACCTGGGCCTGCACGAACTGGCCTCGCTGGCGGTGGGCAAGGTGTCGGGCTTTTTCGACGGGCTGGACTTGGTGGCCCGCGAGGTGGACATCGGCCGCGACCTGGTCACCGAGATCCGCGGCCGGCTGGATTTCTTGCAGAAGGTCGGCCTCGGTTACCTGGCCCTCGACCGCGCCGCGCCGACGCTCTCGGGTGGCGAGGCCCAGCGCATCCGCCTGGCTGCCCAGTTGGGCTCCAACCTCACCGGCGTGTGCTACATCCTCGACGAGCCGACCATCGGCCTGCACCCGCGCGACAACCGCCTGCTCCTCGACACGCTGGAAGCCCTGCGCGCGCGCGGCAACACGCTGCTGGTGGTGGAGCACGACGAGGACACCATCCGTCGTGCCGACCACGTCATCGACATCGGCCCGGGGGCCGGTGTGCGCGGCGGGCGTATCGTCGCCGAGGGCAGCCTGGCCGACCTGATGGCGGCGCCGGAATCCGCCACCGGGCGCTGCTTCGCCACGCCGCTGGTGCATCCGCTGGCGCCGCGCCGGCCGGTGCCGGCTGATCACCCCGCGCTGGTGGTGAAGGGTGCCACGCTGCACAACCTCAAGTCGGTCACCGGCCGCGTGCCGCTGGGGCGCCTGACAGTGGTCACCGGCGTGTCCGGCTCGGGCAAGTCGACCTTTGCCCGCGACGTGCTGCACGCCAGCCTTGTCGCCGCCGGCCCGGTGGGCTGCGCGTCCCTCGACGGGCGCGAGCAGATCGGCCGCGTGCTCGAAGTGGATCAGACGCCCATCGGCAAGACGCCGCGCAGCTGCCCGGCCACCTACATCGGTTTCTGGGACGCCATCCGCAAGATGTTCGCCGAAACCAACGAGGCCAAGCTGCGTGGCTGGACGGCTTCGCGCTTCTCGTTCAATACCGGCGCCGGGCGTTGCCCGGTGTGCGAGGGGCAGGGCCAGATCACCATCGAGATGAACTTCCTGCCCGACGTGAAGCTGCCCTGCGAGGCCTGCGGCGGCGCCCGCTTCAACCCGGAAACGCTCACCGTGCAGTGGCGCGGCAAGAGCATTGCCGAGGTGCTGCGCATGCCGGTGGAAGACGCGGTGGACTTCTTCGCCGCCCATCCGTCCATCGCCCATCCGCTCAGGCTGCTGCAGGACGTGGGCCTGGGCTACCTGACTCTCGGCCAGCCCAGCCCGACGCTGTCTGGCGGCGAGGCGCAGCGCATCAAGCTGGTCAGCGAACTCTCCAAGGTACGCGGCCGGGCCGGCGAATCCCCCACCGGCCCGGGTCGGCCGCTGCCGCCGGAGCGCCACACCCTGTACGTGCTCGACGAGCCGACCGTGGGCCTGCACATGGCCGATGTGGAGAAGCTTATTCACGTGCTCCATCGCCTGGCCGACGCCGGCCATACCGTCATGGTCATCGAACATGATCTCGACCTGATGGCCGAGGCCGACTGGATCATCGATCTGGGGCCGGAAGGCGGCGACGGCGGTGGCGAGATCGTCGCCGAAGGGCCGCCGGAAACGGTGGTGAAAGCGGCGCGCTCGCACACGGGGCGTATCCTCGGAGAGTTTCTTCTGGCGCGCCGCGCCCACTGAGAGTGAAAAAATTGAACAAGACAATACGTCTGGGTAGCTGTACTGCTGTATTACTGACCATGGCGGGCAGGGCGTTGGCCGGTGATGCCAGCGCCTGTGCGGTGATCGCTGACAATACCGAGCGCCTGGCCTGTTACGACGAGGCCGCCGGCCGGCCGCACAAGGAAGCGCCGCCGCCTGAGGTTGCCGAGACGAGCCCCTTTTCGGCCCGCTGGGAACTCGATGCGGAGGACAAGAAGGGCTCCTTCCTGATCAAACCCTACAAGCCCACCTACATTCTGCTCGGGCGCGTCAGCAATTCGCCCAACGCCCGGCCCACCTCGGCCAATCCGTCGAATACGGTGGCCGCGCCGATGGACGTGAACGCGGTCGAGTCCAAGTACCAGATCAGCTTCAAGACCAAGTTGTGGGAGGGCCTGTTCGGCCGTCACGGCGATCTGTGGCTCGGCTACACCCAGCAATCCAGCTGGCAGATCTACAACAAGAGCGATTCCTCGCCCTTTCGCGAGACAGACTACGAGCCCGAGCTGATGGCGGTGTTCCGCACCAACCTGGACATGGGCGCCGGCTTCAAGCTGAAAATGATGTCGGTTGGCTTCAATCACCAGTCCAACGGTCGCCCCGAGCCCCTGTCACGCAGCTGGAACCGGCTGACCGCCCAGGTGGGCATCGAGCGCGGCGATTTTGCGGTGGTTCTGCGCCCGTGGGTGCGCGTCCATGAAAAAGCCAGCAGCGATGACAACCCGGACATCACCCGCTACCTCGGCCACGGCGACATCCAGGCCATGTGGAAGCTCGGCGAGCACGGCATCGGCCTCAACCTGCGTGGCAATCTGCTCAGTGAGCGCGGCTCCGCCCAGCTCGACTGGAGCTTTCCGATCCACCGCAACCTGAAGGGCTTCATGCAACTCTTCAGCGGCTATGGCGAGACGCTGATCGACTACAACCACCGGCAGACAACTTTCGGTGCGGGTGTTGCGCTGGTGGACTGGATGTAGGGGAAATCCATAGGTCATTAATATGGATTTATAGAAGTGTGAGAAATTGCAAACGGTATTTGCTAACATCATGCACCCCAGGCTCTCCTGCCAGGCGGATTAAGGTTCTGGCGGGAGGTCGCGGATCAATCTCAATCCCGATATAGGTTCCCGTCATGTCCCTGAAGAGTCCGTCGATCCTGCTGTCGATTGCATCCCGCTGTCGTTCGGAAGCCTGAACAGATGGCAAGCCAGTTCAAGCTCAGCGTATGCCCCCATGACACGGCCAAGAATCTGCTTGGCTGGTTCACCCTCAACACCTACCTGCAGCGCAATCTCGGTACCGGGATCCATTTCGAGCCGCAGGACAACTTCCTCGTCGAGCGTCAGGCTGTGCTCGACAATGCTTTTCACGTTGTCTATGCCAACCCCTACAGCGCCCTGTGCTTTGCCCGCGACAAGGGCTTCGTGCCGGTTGCCCGGCCGGCCGGGGTGGTGGACGAGACAGTGGTGGTACGCAAGGCCGGCGCCGCTGCGCTGGAGAGCCCGCGCATTGCCAGCGCCACCGACAAGCTGGTGATTCACGACCTGGGGCTGGATGTGCTGCGCACGCTGGAGATCGACCCCGCGAAGGCCAGCTTCAAGTTCGTCGGCAACCATCTCAATGCGGCGAAGGCCGTATTGCAGGATGAAGCCGACCTCGGTTTTGTCTTCAACGAAACCTGGGCCGGTCTGGCTGCTGCAACCCGCGCCCAGCTCGAAGTGGTGGGCGAGAGTACTGGCGGCCGGGCCTTTCACTGCTTCATGGTGTCACCCGAGTGGGCCGACAAGCGTGAGGCGATTCAGCACATCCTGTGCAATATGCATCTCGACCCGTCCGGCAAGCGGGTGCTCGACGATCTGCATTTCGAGCGTTTCGAGCCGGTGGGCGAAGAGGTGCTGGCCCCGCTGGCAGCCCTGATCGGGGAGTCGCGCTAGCCGAACTGCCGTCCGAAGCGCCCCATGTCCAGCCAACTCCCCCTCCGCTATCTGCACGGTTACCCGCCGAACCTGGTGGCCCAGGTGCGCGAACTGCTTGAAGAGGGCCGCCTCGGCCCGCTGCTGCTCAAGAAGTATCCGGCACCTCATGCCGTGCGCAACGACACAGCTCTTTACGACTATGTCGGCGAGCTGAAGGCCCGCCACCTGCGCAATGCCGAGCCGCTGAGCAAGGTGGCCTACGACGGCAAGCTGCAGACCATTCACAACGCGCTGGGCACCCACACCACGGTGTCCCGCGTGCAGGGTGGCAAGCTCAAGAGCAAGCGCGAAATTCGCGTCGCCACACTGTTCCGCGAGGCGCCGCCGGAATTTCTGCGCATGATCGTCGTGCATGAGCTGGCCCACCTGAAGGAGCGCCAGCACGACAAGGCTTTCTACCAGCTGTGCTGCCGGATGGAGCCCGATTACCACCAGTTCGAGTTCGACGTGCGGGCCTGGTTGACGCTGCTGGAGGCGACCGGCGAAGGCTTGTGGCTGCCGGCCGTGAACGAGAAAAAGCCCTGAGCCGGTAATCCCCGGTCAGGGCCCTTGTGGGTCGGACTTCAGTCCGACAGCACAGGTTCAGCTAGTCGAGTCGGACTGAAGTCCGACCCACGTGGCTTGTCTTACAGGCTCAGGCTGCCTTTCAGCTTGTCGAGCATCTTCACGCCCATGCCCTTGACCTTGACCAGTTCGTCGAGGGTCTTGAAGGGGCGGGCGGCGACGATGGCGGCGGCAACGGCCTTGGGCAGGCTCTTCACGGCGGCGAGTTCGGCTTCGCTGGCCTTGTTGACCGACACGCTGGCGGGAGCCGCGGCAACCTTCGGAGCAGCCTTGGCGGCAGCGGCCTTCGGCTCCGCGGCTTTCGGCGCGACAGCCTTCGCGGCAGCCGCCTTGGGGGCAGCGGCCGGCTTGGCAGCAGGCTTGGCCACAGCGGCAGGCTTGGCTTCGGGGGCGGCTTCGGCAGCCCAGCTTACCGGCAGGGCGAAGTTGGCGAAGTCGCGGGTCACGTAGCCGGCGTTGGTCCATTCGCGCAGCAGCAGGGCGATGTTCCAGGTGCCGGCGGGCTTGGCGATGAGGGGCGCGTCGATGGCCAGCTCGTACCAGCTGTTCTGGCCGGCCAGGCTGCCCAGATTGGCGGCAGCCAGCTGGATGCCTTCCGGCTTGCTGTCGGCATAGGCCCACAGTTCGAGGGACAGGGAGCCGCTCAGGTTGTCAGCGCTCCGCGGGTTGTCGATGGCATCCACGTTGAGGGTGACGCTGTCTTCTGCGAGGCTGAAGCCGGTGGTGCCGGTGAGACGCGGCTGCACGAAGATTTCGGTCTGCGGAAAGTTGGCGTAGTCGTTCACCTGGTCGAAGCTGCCATCCTGACCGGAGGCGAGGACCAGCACCATCGAATGTTCGGCACGCCCGGCGGGCGGGAAGGCGGGGGTCAGGGCACTGATCCAGGCCTGGTTGGCAACCGGCAATTCGGCGACCTTGGTGCCGCGAATGGCGACACCGTCGAAGGGCGCGTCGCAGGCCCACAGTTGCAGTGCCCAGTCCTGGGCGGCGGCGGCTTCAGGATTGCCGATCAGCAGTTCGGCATCGAGGCGCACGTTGTCGCCGTCGAAGGCGTAGCCATGGTTGGAGCCAATCCGGACGGCGCTGGCGCTAAGGCCGGAGGCGGCCTGGAGGGTGTTCTGGGTGTGCATCTTTTGGTACCTGCCATTGGTCTAGGCGGCGGATTCTGCGGGCGTCCCAAGGGCAGCGTCAATCATGTGGCGATTGAATATTTGAATGCACTGACGAGGTGCAGAAAATCGCCCAAAACCGCGTCAATAGCCGGTTTGCACTACATTGGTGCGTTAATTGCGATGGCATTTTTACCCCGTTGCAAGCGGGGTAAAAGGCGCGCATCAGAGCAGCACGATGTCGAATTGTTCCTGTCCGTAACTGGCTTCCGGATGCAGGGAAATAGTCTTGTCGATGAAGTCGGAGAGCATGCCAAGGGCCTGGGATTCCTCTTCGAGGAACAGGTCGATGACGTTGGGGGCGGCCAGCACGCGAAACTCGCGGGCGTTGAACTGGCGCGCTTCGCGCAGCAGCTCGCGGAGAATCTCGTAGGCCACGGTGCGCGCGGTCTTCACTTCACCGCGCCCGCCACAGGTGGCACAGGGCTCGCACAGCAGGTGGGCCAGGGATTCGCGGGTGCGCTTGCGGGTCATCTCCACCAGCCCGAGGGTGGTGAAGCCGTTCACCGTCATCTTGGTGTGGTCCTTGGCCAGGGCCTTGCGGAATTCGTCGAGCACGGCGCTGCGGTGCTCGGTGCTTTCCATGTCGATGAAGTCCACGATGATGATGCCGCCGAGGTTGCGCAGGCGCAGCTGGCGGGCGATGGACTGGGCCGCTTCGAGGTTGGTCTTGAAGATGGTGTCGTCGAAGTTGCGCGCACCGACGAAGCCGCCGGTGTTCACGTCGACGGTGGTCATCGCCTCGGTCTGGTCGATGATCAGGTAGCCACCGGACTTGAGGTCTACCCGCCGGGCCAGGGCCTTCTCGATTTCCGGCTCGACACCGTGCAGGTCGAACAGTGGGCGCTCGCCGGTGTAGTGGTCGAGCAGCGGCGTGACCTGCGGCATGTATTCGGCGGCGAAGGACGACAGCTTCTGGAAGTTCTCCCGCGAGTCGGCCACGATGCGCGTGGTGCCGTCGGTGACGAGGTCGCGCAAGACCCGCTGGGCGAGGTTGAGATCCTGGTACAGCACCATCGGCGGGCGGGCGCCGACGGTGCGGTTCTTGATCTCGGTCCACAGCTTTTTCAGGTAGGCGATGTCGGCGGCGAGTTCTTCGTCGGTGGCGTTCTCGGCCATCGTGCGAACAATGTAGCCGCCGGTTTCATCCTTGGGCAGCAGGCGGCTGACCCGTTCGCGCAGGGCTTCGCGGCCGGCTTCGTCGCCGATGCGCTGGGAGATGCCGATGTGCTTGTCCTGGGGCAGATAGACGAGCATCCGGCCGGCGATGGAAATCTGCGTGGACAGGCGCGCGCCCTTGGTGCCGAGAGGGTCCTTGAGGACCTGCACCATGAGGTTCTGACCCTCGGACAGGATGCGCTCGATGGGCCGCACGGGGTCGCCGGCGTGGCGATCGGACCAGATGTCGGCGACGTGCAGAAAGGCGGTGCGCTCAAGGCCCACGTCCATGAAGGCGGACTGCATGCCGGGCAGCACGCGCACGACCTTGCCGAGATAGATGTTGCCGACGATGCCGCGACTGGCGGTACGTTCGACATGCACTTCTTGAACGACACCCTGCTGCATGAGGGCGACGCGGGTTTCCTGCGGGGTGAAATTGATCAGATATTCTTCGGACATGGCGCGGGCGGCAAACGGAGATGGGTGATGACCCGTCCGCCTCCGCAGTCAGTCCATCAGCGATCTCTTCTGATTGTCACAGAGGATATCCGAATTCACGCAGCAGGGCCGCCGTCTCGAACAGGGGCAGACCCATGATGCCGGTGTAGCTGCCGCGGATCTCCTCGATGAAGATCGCCGCGCGGCCCTGGATGCCGTAGGCGCCGGCCTTGTCGGCCGCTTCGCCGGTGGCCACGTAGTGGCGGATTTCCTCTTCCGTGATGCGCCGGAAGCGCACCTGGCTGGTGGACAGGCGCTGCGCGTAGCGGGTTCCGTCGGTCACCACCACGGCGGTCAGAACCTGGTGCGTGCGGCCCGACAGGTCGCGCAGGATGGCCTGGGCGTGCTCGTCGTTGTCGGGCTTGCCGATGATCTCGCCATCCACTTCCAGCGTGGTGTCGGCGGCCAGCAGCAGGCGCTGCGGCAGGCTGCGCCAGAGTACCCGCTTGATGCCGCCCTCGGCCTTGGCCAGGGCCACCCGGCGCACGTAGGCGACGGCATCTTCGCCGGGCAGGACATGTTCGGCGATGTCGTGATCCTCGCGTCCCGGGCCGCGGAACAGCAGCGGTTCGAAGCTGACGTGGATCTGCTTGAGCAACTCGCGCCGGCGCGGGCTGTTGGAGGCGAGGTAGATGGCGGTGTGGCTCATGTCATTCCCGGTGATAGGGGTGATTCTTCGACAGGCTCCAGGCCCGGTAGATCGCTTCGGCGAGCATCACGCGAACCATGGCATGGGGCAGGGTCAGGCTGGACAGCCGCATCGTCTCGTGGGCGGTGGCCTTGAGGGCCGGATCGAGCCCGTCCGGGCCGCCGACGATCAGCGCCACATCGTCACCGGTGTCCTGCCAGCGCTCCATGCGCTTGGCGAGGGCTTTGGTGGTCAGGTCTTCACCCCGTTCGTCGAGGATCAGGCGGCGGCAGCGGGGCGGCAGGGCCGCTTCGATGCGCGCGGCTTCCAGCGCCATCATGGCTTCGACGGTCTTGCCGGTGGTGCGTGGCTCGGCCTTCACCTCGATGAGCTGCAGCGGCAGCTCGCGGGGCATGCGCTTGGCGAAGTCGTCGAAACCGGTGTCGACCCACGCGGGCATGCGCGTGCCGACGGCAACGAGAAGGAGTTTCATGGCGAAGGGGCGGCGGACGAATGCCCGCCGCAGGGGGAGAGGGTCAGGCGGCGTGGGCGGCGGCGTTGCCCGGGCGCAGCGGACGGGCCGACGAGGCGGCCCACAGCTCTTCGAGGTTGTAGTAGCTGCGCACGGCCGGCTGCATCAGGTGCACGACGATGTCGCCCAGATCCAGCAGCACCCATTCGCCGGTGCCTTCGCCTTCGATGCTGAGCACTTCCTGACCGGCTTCGCGGGCCTTGTCGGCCACGTGGCGGGCCAGCGCGCGGGTTTGGCGGTTGGAGTCGCCGGTGGCGATGATGGCCCGTTCAAAGAGCGAGGTGAGGCGCGAGGTGTCGATGACCAGGATGTCCTTGGCCTTGATGTCTTCAAGGGCGGTCACGACGAGGGTTTCGTATTCGGTGATGTTCATTGATTCAAAGATAGAGTTGATGCCGGGAAATATAGTCAAGAACCGGCGGGGGGAGCAAATATCGCAGGCTGTGGCCAGCGCTGTGTCGGGTACGGATATCGGTGGCCGAGATGGCCAGCGGGGTCATGGCGAACTGCACCAGGGCGCCGTGGGGGCGGGTTTCGAGGGCGTTCGGGGCGGCCTGGCGCTGTTCGGTGAGGGCCGCCAGCTCAGTGGGCATCTGCGCTGCATCGAGGCTGTAGCCCGGCCGGTTGGCCACGGCGATGTGGGCGAAGTCGAACAGCTCGGTCCAGCGCTTCCAGCCGGGCAGGCCGAGAAAGGCATCGACGCCGAGCAGCAGCACCAGCGGGCGATGGGGGCCGAGGGCCAGGCGCAGGCGTTCGAGGGTCAGGATGGTGAAGCTGGCTTGTGCTGCGTCCACCTCGGCCGGGTCCACTTCGAAGGCCGGATTGTCGGCGGTGGCCAGGCGTGCCATGGCGAGACGATCGGTGCCGCTGGCGCCCGGCGTGCCGCGGTGTGGCGGACGACCGGCGGGGATGAAACGCACCCGTTCGAGGCCGAGGGCTTCCCGCGCAGTTTCGGCGAGGCGCAGATGGCCGTAGTGGATGGGATCGAAGGTGCCGCCAAACAGCCCCAGCGCGTGCTCAGGCTGCGTCATCGGGCCCGATGTGGTCGAACACGTCGCAGGCGTTGGCGTAAAAGCTGGCGAACACCACCGGAATGAAGATCAGCGGCAGGGCGATGGCCGGCAGCGTGCTGAGGATCGGCGAGAGCAGGCCGAGCAGGCTGATCAGCAGGCCGGGGATCAGCACCGCAATCATCAGGCCCAGGCCGTAGGCCATAAAGGCGCGCCAGTTGCGCCAGCACGCCACGAAGCTGAAGAACATGGCCTTGACTGCCGACATGCGGCCCCAGCCGCACAGCAGCGGGGCAAACCAGTAGGCCATCATCAGCGGCGTCGAGCCGAGCGTGCCGATGAGCAGCGAGAACATCAGTGCCGGGTCTTCGGCGGTGGCGTCGTCGAGCTTGCGCTTGCCGAGCATCAGTTCGGCCAGAATGCCGCCATCGGCCAGCGCCGTGAGGCCCAGCACCACCAGGGTGCCGATCAGGTAGATGCCGCCGATCTTCACCTGCTCGGGCAGGTTCTGCTTGAAGCCCGAGATGAGGATTTCCGGCCCGGCCTTGCGCTTCTCGGCCACCGCCTTGCAGCCGTTGAAGATGCCCAGCGACAGGGCCGGCATGGCCAGCGACATGAGCACCTGGCCGATGAAGGGTACCGCCGCGACAATCAGCAGGCAGAACCAGTAACCAAAGACGAGAAAGGTGATGAGGGCCGGATTGCGCTTCCACAGCGCAAAACCGTCGAGAATCCACATCCAGCCACGCGGGGCCGGCAAAGTACGCGCCTGCATCGGTTTATTCCGCGGTATGGGTGACGGCCGGCGGCAGCACCGGTGCGTCGCCAAAGACGTCCTGATAGGACGCGTAAAGGGTACCGGCCAGCACCGGGATGAGCACCAGCACACCGAGCCCGGCGGGAATCATCGCCACCCAGATGAGCACGTAGATCAGCACGCCCAGCACGATGAAGGCGCCGATGTTGCTGAAGCAGGCCGACAGCGACAGCTTCATCGCGTCCAGCGGCGGCGTGTTGCGCAGCACCACCAGCGGCGCGGCAAACCACAGCGCGGTAATGAGCAGCACCCACAGCACCGAGAACACCACGCTGCCCAGCACCACGCCACTCACCAGACCCATGCCGAGCCCGGCCAGCGCGCCGAGGATGTAGCCGGTGAGCAGCGCACCGCCACCCACCACCACCGACACGAAGCCGGCAATCAGCCCGCCCAGCAGATAGAACACACCAACCAGCGACAGGTTGCCGGCATGCACCTTGAGCCCCGCGAACAGGTGCTCGATGCGCAGCGGCTTGCCCTCGGCCAGCGCGTGGCAACCCAGCACCATGCCCGCCACCATCACCGGAAAACCGATCAGTACCACGGCCCAGCCGAGCAGCGGCACCAGCCCGAGGACGAACAGCATGACGATGAAGATCACGCTGATGGCGACCCACACGCCCGGATCGCGCACGAAATAAGTCCAGCCAGCCTTCAGCCACGCCAGGCTCTCGGCAGGCGAGACATGGCGCGGCCGCGGATGGCGTGCGGCGTTGTGGGAATGGGCTGCCGGGGAGGCCGGTTCGGTCATGGCTGTACGAATGGAAAACGGAATGAAAAATCAGGATGTTGCACTGCGACGCGATGCTAGCCCAAATCCGCTGCCAAGTTCAAACCGCGTGTGCGGGATGGATACAAAATCATGCCGGCAACAGCGGCGTCGTGTTGCTGGCCGCACGCAGGCGGAGGATGCGCCGATACTCGCCCGGATCCTTCACCAGCACCATTTCACCGGCGCGCGGCAGATGAAAATCTTCCAGACGTGACAGCCAGAAGCGCAGTGCCGCAGCGCGCAGCATGGCCGGCCAGGCCGCCCGTTCGGCAGGCGTAAAGGGCCGCGACTCGGCGTAGCTCGCCAGCAAGGCCGCCGTGCGCGCCGCGTCGAGCTGACCGTCGGCATCGGCACACCAGTCATTCACCGTCACCGCCACGTCAAAGAGCAGCGCATCCTGCCCGGCAAAATAGAAGTCGATCACCCCGCCCACGTAGTCGCCGTCCCACAACACGTTGTCGCGAAACAGATCGGCGTGAATCACGCCCTGCGGCAGGGTCTCCAGATTGAAGCCGGACTGAAAGACGAGTTCCGCATCGAGTTCGGCTTGTTCGTCCGCGGGCAGATGGGCGCGCACCCGGGCCGCACAATGCTGCCGCCAACTGGCGCCACGCGGGTTGGCCTGCTTGCGCCCGAAGGACTGGCCGGCCAGATGCAGCCCGGCCAGCATTGCCCCGATGCGCGTGCACCGCGCCACGTCGGGCGCCATGTCGGACTTGCCCGCCAGGCGGCTGACCAGCACCGCCGGCTTGCCCGACAGGCTGCCCAGGTATTCGTTGTCCCGATTGGCGATGGGCGCCGGCACGGGCAAACCGTGGCGGGCCAGATGGGCCATCAGGTGCAGGTAAAAAGGCAGCTCGGCCCGCGGCATGGTCTCGAACAGCGTGAGCACATAGCGGCCAAGGCTGGTGGTAACGAAGAAGTTACTGTTCTGCACACCCGCGGAAATACCCTGCAGGGCATCCAGGCGGCCGATGGCGTAATTCTTCAGCCAATCAGCGAGATCGGCGTCGGTGACGGGAGTAAAGACGGACATGATGGACACAGCTTACATCATCCTTCCCCCACCCCTGTGGGTCGGACTTCAGTCCGACATCCCCTGGCTGAACGTGCGCTGTCGGACTGAAGTCCGACCCACGGGAATCCGGAGGGGTTTGTCGCAGCGCGGTAGAATGCCTTCCCTGCTCTGCCCGATGTTCCTCTGCCGCCCATGTCTGCCCTTCTGCTCAACGCCCCGCAACGTGAAGCCATCCATTACCTGGACGGCCCCAGCCTGGTGCTGGCCGGCGCCGGCAGCGGCAAGACGCGGGTGATCACCCAGAAAATCGCCTACCTGATCACCGAATGCGGCTTCAACCCGGCCAACATCGCGGCCATCACCTTCACCAACAAGGCGGCGAAGGAAATGGTGGAGCGCATCAACAAACTGATGGGCGGCCGCGCCACCAAGGGCCTCGTGGTGTGCACCTTTCACGCCCTCGGCGTGCGCATCGTGCGGCAGGAAGCGCAACTGCTCGGCCTCAAGCCGCAGTTCTCCATTCTTGACTCGTCCGACACCACGCAGATCATCTCCGAGATGATCGGCAGCACCGACAAGAACCGCGCCAAGGCCATCCAGTGGCAAATCTCCAGCTGGAAGAACGCCCTCATCGAGCCCAACGAAGCCGCCCAGCTGGCCAATGATGAAGTGGCCTCGTCGGCCGCGCTGCTCTACCAGGAATACGACAAGACCCTGCGCGCCTACCAGGGCGTGGACTTCGACGACCTGATCCGCCTGCCGGTAAAGATTTTCGACGAGCATCCCGAAGTGCGCGAGCGCTGGCAGAACAAGCTGCGCTACCTGCTGGTGGACGAATACCAGGACACCAACCGCGCCCAGTACCGCCTGCTCAAGCTGCTTACCGGCGTGCGTGGCGCCTTCACCGCCGTGGGCGACGACGATCAGGCCATTTACGGCTGGCGCGGTGCCGACGTCGAGAACCTGCGCCAGCTGCCCGTCGACTACCCCAAGCTCAAGGTCATCAAGCTCGAACAAAACTACCGCTCCACCACGCGCATCCTGCAGGCCGCCAACGCCGTCATCGCCAACAACGAAAAGCTCTTCGACAAAAAGCTGTGGTCCGAGCACGGCGCCGGCGACATGGTCACCGTGGTGGCCTGCCAGACCCCCGAGCACGAAGCCGAATCGGTGGTGATGAAGATCTCCGCCCACAAGTTCGAGAATCGCACCCACTTCAAGGACTACGCCATCCTCTACCGGGGCAACCACCAGGCCCGCCTCTTCGAGCAACAACTGCGCAACCACAAGATCCCCTACGCCATCTCCGGCGGGCGCAGCTTCTTCGAAAACGCCGAGATCAAGGACCTGTGCTCCTACCTGCGCCTGATCGCCAACGAAGATGACGACCTGTCCTTCATCCGCGCCATCACCATCCCCCGCCGTGGCGTCGGCCCGGCCACCATCGAAGCGCTCGGCCGTTACGCCAGCATGCGCAACATCAGCCTGTTCACCGCCGCCTTCGAGGAAGGCGTCACCGAACACATGAACGCCCGCCAGCTCGACACCGTGCGCGAGTTTTGCCACTTCATCAACCGCATGGCCCACCGCGCCCCGCGCGAACCCGCCGGCCCCGTCATCAACGACATGCTCAAGGCCATCAACTACGAAGCCTGGCTGTACGAAAGCTGCGAACCGCGCGAAGCCGAAACCAAGTGGGCCAACGTCGGCGACTTCACCGGCTGGCTGGCCCGCAAGGGCGAAGACGACGGCAAAACCCTGCTCGACATGATCCAGACCATCAGCCTGATCACCATGCTCGACAAGGACGACGAAGAACTCGACCAGGTGCAGCTCGCCACCCTGCACGCCTCCAAGGGCCTCGAATTCAAGCACGTCTTTCTGGTTGGCGTTGAAGAAGGCCTGCTGCCCCACCAGTCCGCCATCGACGAAGGCACGCTCGAAGAAGAACGCCGCCTCATGTACGTGGGCATCACCCGCGCCCAGCGCAGCCTCACCATCACCTACTGCGACCGCCGCAAATCCGGCCGCGACGTACGCACCTGCGACCCCTCCCGCTTCATCGACGAAATGGGCGAAGACGGCATCAAACGCAACGACCGCAAATCCGCCGAGCCGGTGACGAAGGAGGATGCGAAGGCGCGGATTGCGAATTTACGGGCGATGCTGGGGAACAAGCCGGGGACGATTGGGTAGGAACACCGAGACCAAAGCATGACCGACTCTGAAAAGCCCTATGAGGAATGGACTGTGGCGGAAATGTTCGCCGCACGGGAAAAGACCGAGCGTGAGGCTGCAAGCTTGCTTGGCGAATTCCTCTTTGAGTTTGGCAGACTCGAGATGGCGCAGGGCTTATGCCTTGTCTGGCATGACGGCGGGCGCGAGCTTGAGTCACTGACGATCAAGGCATCAGCGCTCAGTTTTTCTGGTCGACTGGATCTGATGGTGAACCTGCTCGAAAAGTCATCCGCAAGTGGGTCGAAAAAAGAGCAAGCCTATCGCAGCTGGATAGATCAAGCCCATGAGGTTCGCAAGATTCGAAATAAGCTGGCTCATGGGCGATGGGGTGTCGAGGCTTATGGCCGTTGCGTCTTTCATGTGAGCGGTCTACCAACGTCGCCCGACCAGCGTCAAACGGAATTCTCTTTGGATGAGTTGCGTGCTTCTATCGAGAAAATGCGCGACCTCCAGCGGGATCTTGCTGCTATGAGAAACTCATGGGCGTTCTGACGCTTCGCTTTTAGAGGGTGATGCTGGGGAAGGGGATGCAAGCCCATTGAGTCGGGAGGCCGACTGGCCTCACTCTCAACACCCCAATTCCCTGAAGCGCTTCCTCAAGCCGAAAAGCCGCGCCTGGATATCTGCCAGCACCGGCCCCTTGGCGCCGTGCTCGTCCCGCTCCGCGGCCATCACCTGTTCATCCAGACGCAGACATTCACGCTGTGCCGCTGATGAGAGACTCTGGCGCCGCCCGAAGGTGTCGAACTGCTGCGGGTTCATCCCACTAAGGGGGCGGACCGCTTCGGCGATCTGCTCACGCCGAAGCTCGTGCTGAACCGTGCTGCCGATGCGCTCCTTCCCTGACAACTTGCTCACGCCACGAGTCGGCTCAACGTCGATTTTCCTGGCGCCCAGGCAAGGCGCGTCCGAATAGACGATCTTGCCGCCTTCCTCGCACCTGAAAACGGTTTTGGTGGGTGGAGGGAGCGATTGGGCGTTGGCGTGACTGGTGACGAGGAGGAGCGCAGTGAGTGCGGCGAAATGATGAAGGCCTCGGAGGTGCATGGGGGGTTATGGCGTTGTCGGTTTGCTGAGTCTGAATGGCTGCTTTCGTCGGCTGCGAACGGCGGTACTCGACCCGAGCGAGGTATGGATAAGGTCTGGATTCGACCCAATGTTGCCGTTGAGCTTTGAGGAAAGCTGTCGTTCAACGCCTAAATTAAGCCGCGCTGGAAAGCGTCGGCTTGAATGATTTGTTAGCTGGTTGGATATTGAATTTCAATCGTCATCATCATAGTAGTCGTAGAGTTCCTCTTCCTTTTGAGATTGACATGATGAACAAAGATCGCCATTTACTACACTGTATATGGGTTCCCCATCTCTGGCTTCTTCATAGTACAGCGTGCAATAACACTCTGCACATTGATAGTGATATGCCATGAAAACCTCCTTACTAGCTAACGTTTGAATTCACCGGACTGCGCGGCTTTTCGCGCAGGTCCGGTGGAATGATGGGTTAGGCGCATTTTTTGGACTCCAAATACCCATGAAGGAAGCTACCGTCCCCACCATAAGCGATTACTTGAAGGCTGATCTCGAAGGCAGCGGTATGAGCTTTGTTACCAATGTCGCGAAAGCTCAAGTGCACAACAAGCGAAGGAATATCGAGAGCTGAATTCTTGCCTGCATCTTTTGATGAGACAAAGAAAAGGGCAGAGACCATGAGTACAAACGCGTGAGGAATCTTTAGTTGCACTGGTTCATTTTGAACTGCGGCTGGAAGTACATAATCAATCATTTCCTTCTGTTGGTTTTTCCAGAAGGAAGTGCCGCCTCCAAGACTTTCTGACTTTATTGATACCGCACCATCTTCAAGCTCGAAGTAGAGCGGCGTCAGTGTTTTTTGCGCAAGGTCGTTTACTTGACGAACAATTTTCTCAATCGGAAACGACCATGAAACTGAAATGTCTTTCGCTGCTCCTAGCCCAACATTGGTTAAGGGCAATGAAAATAGCGGCATTACCTCGGTCTTACTTTCGTTTCTAGCTTTGGGAATCCAGTGACTTGGTATTGGGCCGGCCGCAATCGGGTTTGCTGTACCTTTAAATATCGTTCGTGAAAGCACAAGTTCTGGCAGATACGATGCTTGACGTTGATGCGACATTTGCCTGACGGTCAAAAAGGTGGCAATGGCCGACATAAATGCGCCCACACTTGCTGATAGAGCAATGATTTGATCGATAGTCATGTCTGTGAGCGCCATGCGCCTAACTCTGTTTTAGGGCGACAGTTCTGCCGCATAACATCGGGATGCCGGATAACTTGTTCTGCAAGTGACTGTTTAGAAGCAGGAGCCACTCGCAAGGAAAAATAACAGAACAGGAAAAGCAGCAGCCGTCGGCATAGGGGTGATCCGATCCATGTGGCACGACGTACTGGAGCATACCTTTCCACCCGGATGGCCGCTATCCGGATCGGATGGCGATAGGCCGCTTCTGGCCGACTTGTGCCTGTCGCAGATTCCCGTCAGCCGACATTCAGCCCTGCGACCGCTGTCCAAAAGCTTGACGGGCAGCGCCCGACCCTATGCCGTCGTTGAGCTTTAAGGAAAGCTGTCGTTCAACGCCTGCGGTAAGCCACACCGGAGCACGAAGTGCGGCGGACACCAACATGCAGAGCTTGTTGGTGTCCGCTTGACCAGCCTGTTAGGCTGGGGCGCGTAGGCACGCTCTGGCATTCGCAACAAATTATGCCGCTTTCTCAAAGCTCATCATCTTCAGACTCACCTAGAAAATCCAGTTTCAATATGACATTTTTTAGCTCTGACAGGCGCTGAGGAACACCGTTAGCATATCTTTTTGCTGCAGAAAACAAAAGGGTCATTTGATCGTAGTCTGCGTCACCTTCGTCGACGTACCACGAGTCCATGGTGCTCCCGTTCAGGTCGTTTAGAGCGAAGGCTACAAATGCCTCGTCTGTGTTTTCGTCTGTGCCGCTCCAAAGTTTGAACTTAGACTTGTCAACTTTGACCTCGATACCAAAGCGACTATTTTTCCAATTAACACGACCTGCATTAGTTTTTTCAAACAGCGCCGTGACTATATCTTTGTAATCTTTAGGTATTGGCATCATTAACTCCATTGGCAGCAGCCTTCGCTGCCATAGATGTAAATTCAGTATGAAGGCGGGCAACCGAATGCAGAAGAGCAGCACGCTCATCCGCTCCAATTCTGTTGACCAGCGCCGCTGTTTCTAGTCTTTCATGGATTTCTCTGGCCTCCCCATGAGCTTTCTTCCACTCTACGGTGGTGGCAACCGCTTGACTATGTGGATCATGGCCATACCTCGCCATTGCGTCGCGAAGCTCGAAAGCTGCGTGTGCGGCTGGAGCCAATGTTCTGCCGTGAAGTACGCGAAGCAATTCGCGCGACCTAGCGCAGACCTCGTGCATTTTGGTGGCCGCTTCAAAGCGCTGGATTGAAACCACGACCTGAGAAGCAGACTCCTTTGCTGCTTCCGCAGCACTGCGTGTCTTGTGCAATTGCCACAATGTTATGGCTAAGCCAATAACTCCTAGCAGCAAACCGATTGCATCTATCGTATCCATTTTCTTAGCATAGCTCAGTGTGTTTCATGAAGCCTAACGTCCGAGTTCAGGGGCGCGCCGCCGATAGGCAGAGCGTCCCCTGGAACGAAGTGTTAGAAATACTAGAAGGCATCTGGACGAATGAACTCAAGGCCAGTGATCTCGGACGCCATGCCATATACAAACTGTCCAGGAGCCATGCGGATGAATTCCGACAGCAGCCAGTTGTGATTGACGTTGAAGTGCCCAGCCAGAGCAATTGGATCGTAACGACTAAGCTCGCTCAGTCGATGCATCGCAGCAAATATCAAGACAAGCTGGGAGTTGGAAAGGGCGGTTTCAACTCTGAA
>NZ_SDKK01000005.1:270708-273495 GCF_008107625.1 Zoogloea oleivorans | reverse complement strand
CTTCAGACTTGAAACCGCCCACCCTTGAAAATTCAACACTCCGCTATCGCCATCAAAAGTGACTATCGCATTCTTGCTGAAAGAAACAACTGCCGATCGCCCTGAAGTCTCTCTGTCAATTACACTACCAAGAACTTCGTGAGCAATGGCCAAAGCACTTAGTTCGAAAACACTTTCTTTAGACTTATCAATAATATCGAAAGACATTCCGGCAACTTCGCGAGGTTTCAGTAAGTCATATGCTTCATTATGCTTAATGTCAGCGCGACCCGCTGCATATGCAGCGATAAGCTCCGAAACTCCCGCCTTCTTCAACTGCGACTGCCAGAAATGACGGAACTCGTGCGTCGTTACATCAATCTTTGCACCGTCGTCCTCATAAAATCCATACTTCTCAAATACAGAACAATGAGCTTCAACGGTTTTACGTTCTGTCAAAACGTGCTCAAAGGTATCTTGGCGAAAGCGTGATGGAATCAATTTGCAAGTTCCACGCCCCGTATGAGTTTGGTTGTGAAAGCAACAAAACATCAAATCACTATATTTCACCCCCCCAAAAGCATACGGAAAACCTTTCGGAAGCTTTTCAAGAAGAGCGTTCTCTAAGCTGGAAAATTCACAGAGGACCTCCTCCCCCCCTTCCCCGGAACCGCCCCTTTTCCGACGAACCAAATTCCTCTCACACCAAACATCCAAACTACCAACATCTATACCAACCAATTTAGATGCGTCCATTTCGGTCAGCCAAGTACACTTTCTAATATATTCTAATTCTGGCGGGAGATAGAGAACACTGGGATTACACTCATAATGCTTCGCCACTCGTCTTGGCTGCTCACTCAACCGCTTGAGTTTACCCACAATTAATTTTGCAAAACCGGCTAATTCCCTAGAAAACGGCTTCACCATTGGCGCACCACCCTTGACCGGCTTCCACCGTAGTGCAAAACGGTCTTCATCCTCCGCAATACCATCGGAATCAAGCTCGCCCTTTGCAAGAGTAAAAGACTCGGCATTGAAAGGCATAAGCGCAAGCTCTGTGATACGACAGTTCAAGCCAAGCGCTCCCAATGCCATTCCCAAAATAACCGGACCATCCTTTTCGTCGCAATACTCCCTCTTTCGATCAAAAGACCATTCTGCATTTGCTGTTAAATCGACGGGGATTTTCATATAAAGTTCACCATCCAATGCCCACATCGCCATTTGAATCAAAGAAACAACAGCTTTCATTGATGGCATTTTTTCTACTCGCCTTTTTTCGGACTCATCGGAAATATCCAGCCTCATCTCTATCGGCTTATCTCGCTGATTTTTCCAACTAACGGGCTTGGCAAATAGAAAATTATCATTCATTAAATCCAAGAAAACACTCAAACCAACAGCTCGACGATAAGCGCTCTCAGGTGCCAATTTCTCTAAGACAATATCTGCTGCAATAAAGTCACTCCTTAAAACAAGTGACGGGTGAGCCCTTTCACCAAGCCGTTGACACACAACATGATGCAGCACTTTAATCACAGTTAACATATCGCTTAAAGCTTGTGTCTTTGAATGTACTAACCGATGCAAAAAAACGGCCTTAAAGAAACTTAAAAATGGCTCCTGGATCAGGATATCGGCGCTAGGCTCTACAAGACCACGAGGGCTTTTTGTTCCATGTTTAGTAAATTTCACATGAGCCATTTTGGCTCTTTTTCCACCAAGAAACTGAAGATCGATAGACCAAACAAGCGAATCGAAATCAACAGATTTGAGCCCAATAACGCCCATATAGTTACTCTTAGCATAACTAATAAAGCCTTCTATCTGAGCCAAAGCACTCAACTCATCTTTTGGTACAAAAAGAGTAATATTATCCACAGAGCCACCATCAATCTAAATTCAGCTTGTCGTTATTAGATAGCAAACCTGGGCCATACCAAGGATGGGAGGTATTAGGCTAGATGCTATCTTTTCATCTTTTTCAAAAAACAAAAAATAGTTCGCCAGAGTAGCTTTCAACATCCCGTGATGATCAGCCTCCTTTATCGGGCGGAACTTTAGACAACAATAGCACGCTACTGGAACGCCTTGAGCGCATCGGATTCCGCCTGCACATCCTCCGATTGGATCAAAATTGCCAAGCTCCTCGCGAGCACGAACTGTTGAGAGGTCGCCTTTTTTAAAAACTTGCTTTGTTATAACAACACCAGAAAATGTCTTGGCTTTTACTCCAGCGCCAATTACTTCACTAATATCCTTAAAAACCTCAGCAGCAACCCTATCATGAGCTTGAGCCAAGACAATCTCATTTATATACACGATGACATTTTGTATATCGGAATGCCTCAGCACTCGGGCAGTAATATATGGGTTTCCAGTTTCTCGATAAGCCTCAGTCCCAACCGAATAGCGAAATCTATATGGATTTAGGTGAAAACCAAGAAAAAGCTTTCCAATAGTTTTCATTAAATAGATAGAGGCGGAATTTACACCCATATGTCCATCAAGAATTCCAGTTTGCCGTGCGGCGCAGCTATCCGAAAGCTCAAACAATGGTGCATTAAGGGGGCGTTTCGATATCTTAAGCCTCAGCAACTCTGCGACCTTGGAATCAACGGAATTCCCATAAGACATTCTACTTCTAGGAGGCTGCCCCGTCTTTCCATAGGGAATATCAATTGTCGCACTCACCACACTTCCATTCGATATACTCAAATGAACATCTAAGACTTTAAGGCTGACATAATCAATAGTCCTAAGCCCAAAAGAATTAAATAGAATTAGAGGGCGGTTTCAACTCTG
>NZ_SDKK01000005.1:236964-267254 GCF_008107625.1 Zoogloea oleivorans | reverse complement strand
AGGTTCGGCCTAGGGTATTCGTCTTGATAACGAATACATTGGAACTGGACATTCCAAAACAACTTTCAATCCCGCCCGCCCATTCAGGGATAACTGATCCAGCTGTGTTCAATGAGGGCGTAGGTTCGGCCTAGGGTATCCGTCTTGATAACGAATACATTGGAACTGGACATTCCAAAACAACTTTCAATCCCGCCCGCCCATTCAGGGATAGCTGCATATGAGCACATGCCCCACATCACACATCCACTAAAAGCCCGCGAATTATTCAATATGAATTATCTGTTTGGCTATCAACAACCAACATAGGAGAGCTGTAAGTTACGCTTTGCAAAAGATAAATATTCTTTGTTTCGGGTACAAAACAGAATTACATATAGATAACTCAGCATCACTACAAAAAGTGACGAAACAACAAAAAACCCCCGCAGAGCGGGGGTTTTAAGGGGGTTTGTTTCGCTTTTTCTAACAATGCATGTTCAGAACGGAATATCGTCGTCAAAATCCCCGAACCCACCACCGGCAGGCTTTTTGGTTGCAGCCGGTGCACTCGGCGCCGGGGCTCCGCCGCCAAAACCACCACCGCTACCACCGCCATAATTGCTGTCGCGTCCGCCACCATAGCCGGCGTCACGATTGCCACCACCTGCCGGAGCACCACCGCCCGCACCACCGCCAAAGCCGCCTTCATTGCGCGACGGCGCATCGGAACCGCCCATGCCCTGCCGGCTGCCAAGCATCTTCATCTCGTCGGCGCGGATTTCGGTGGTGTAACGGTCCTGGCCGTCCTTGTCCTGCCACTTGCGGGTACGCAGGGAACCTTCGACGTACACCTGGCTGCCCTTGCGCAGGTACTGGCCGGCGATCTCGGCGAGCTTGCCGAAGAAAGCAACGCGGTGCCACTCGGTGGCTTCGCGCTTCTCGCCGGACGCCTTGTCGCGCCACGTATCGGTGGTCGCTAGGGTGATGTTGCAGATTGCGTCGCCACTCGGCGCGTAACGGGTTTCGGGATCCTTGCCCAGGTTGCCGACCAGAATCACTTTGTTGACCGAAGCCATATCTCTCTCCTGAAATGTCTAGGGGCAATTAATTTTGTCCAAGGGGCAATTAATTTGTCCAAGGGGGAATTAATTTGTCCACGTAATATATGCTCTATCACAGGACGATCCAGCAAGCAACGAGTCTGCCGTACGCAATGTGTGCAAAGTTCCAGCAAGTTTACCTCATACAACGATAGTCCAGTTAGCACAGCCCCTACCGTCCAACCTGATCGTTGGCAGTCAAGCCCCGGCACAAACAAGGACCAAAAATGGGTCGCACAGCAACACATCTAACTTGCACAGAGCTGAGATCGCCACTGCAACAGCGTCAACCAAGTGTAGGGAAATAGCTTGTGGCAGGCACCAAGTCGAGAAGACCAACTCCAGCGATTGTTCGGCAGTGGATCAGAGCTGGACTCGGCCAGGGCGAGGCACAGGCGTATCAGCCATTCATGTACGTACGCGATGTTCCATCAGAAGGTACGTCAAGCATGGTTCGAAGCCGAATCACCGGTCGCAACCATAGCTACCTATCCAGTCATGAGCTCAAAGTGCACCTGCTTGCCGAGTACGGCAGTGCAACGCTTGACATAAGAGAACAGTTCGCATTGCTACCATGGGATGAGACCCAATCGATAGCGGCACAACTCGGAATCCGCCACCCGTTTTTCCCCGGTACCAGCACACCGACAGTCTTGACAACTGACTTGCTGCTTACGCTAGAGCGGCCCGATGGAATGGAGCTCGTGGCCATCAGCGCGAAGCTTAAGAAGGACTTGACCTCGCGCAACCTTGAAAAACTTCTTCTAGAGCGGCTCTACTGGAATCGCAGAGGCATACGCTGGATTCTCGTGACAGAAGATAACATTCACGCTATCCGCGCTGGCAATCTCATGTTCTTTGAAACCGCGCTAAACGACGAAAGGGTTACGGAGTCAGGCATCAATCCAGCCGAATTCAGTCGCAGGTTTGAAGAGCACTGGACGCCCTCGCTCTCATTCAACAAAATCATGAGCATGACCATAGATTCGATGAGCGTTGATGTACACACCGGACATGCTCTCCTCGGCACCGCCGTTTGGAGCCGCGACAGCAAAATTGATATCGACACGAAAAAACTGACTCACCGCGACAAGGTCCACTTGAAGGCCTGAGGAGGATTCATGTTTCAGATTCATGAAATTTATCGTCCCACGAGACCCTTAAAGGAAATCACCGGGCCGGTACGGATCATCGACTTGATCAACTTTGAGACTGTCGTGCTCATCGACATGGACACCGAGCACGCGAAGATTCCCTTTAAATTCGACTATGAAGAATGGGTTTATCTGCTGAATCAGGGAGCCCTGGAGAAGGCAATCGATCCATTCTTAAGACTCACCTTTTGGCCGACCAGTCTTCCGGCAGGCGCTATCAAAAGGCTGCAGAATGCAATCGAAGCAACCTCCATTATTTCGCAAAAGCCAGGCCTGCTGCACACCCCGCTAGCCTTGGCCAGCGAGATCAGAGCTATTGCGCAGTCAATGAACTTGAGCCAGCGTACCGTGAAGCGGTGGGTTCTTAATTGGCTACAAGCGGGGCGCAATCCTGCAGTAGTCGTCCGTGAATTCATTCAGACAAGTGCAGAGAACGACGAGCAAAGAAAACAAGTTAAAGGTAGCAAGCGCGGCGCGCGTAGGACAAAGCCGGAGACTGCCTCCAACGCCCCTACACACGAGGTTCGCGACAAATGTGAAAAGGCCTATGCATCGTTTGTAAAGAGCCAGCGGAGGACTTGGAGCGAGGCATATTACGAAATGCTGATAACGCTTTGCGGCATCCCCGACGCTGAACTCAAGGGCTCCGAATACGGTCTGTTAATGGACCCCCTGCTCATCAAAAAGTACCGCCCACCAACGTGGGACCAGTGTAGGTACATTTTTCGCAAACTGAAGAGTGCGGAAATTCCTCATGACTCCGAAAATCCGCGTGGCAAGCGCGGCAAAGCTACAGACAACATCCCCGGCCCCGGATTCTATGAAATCGATGCGACGTACTTTCAAATTCAGCTCGTATCGCGAGTCACCAAATCCCTACTCGTTGGGCGACCTACCGTTTACCTAATCGTCGACATCTTTGACGGCGTCATCGTTGGCTACGCGGTAACCCTTGAAAACCCGAGTTGGGCGGTCGCTGCACTGGCCTTGTACAACTGCTTCAGCGACAAAAGCGCGACCTTCTCGCGCCTTGGTTTGCCCTTCACCTCCAAAGACTGGCCCTGCAAGCATTTGCCGACGGTGTTGAGAGCAGATCGGGCTGAACTGGTCTCAAACATGGGACAAGATTTTCCAACTTCCGGTATACGAGTCGAGGTGACGCCTTCCATGACTCCGATTGCAAAGGGGACCGTCGAGGGCAAACACTCCGAGATGAAAAAGGAACGGCCTGGGCGTTTTAACTTACCAGGACGCTTCAACAAGGCTCGCGAGCGCCGCCAATCTGACGGCAAGAAAGCAGCTGCGCTAGACGTCTTAGAGTTTGAGCGCATCCTCGTCGAAATAATCATGGACATCAACGGAGAGCCCATCGAATCAAGAAGGATTCCTCCAGATGCGCTAAAACATGGAGCCAAGGTAGCCAGCCGAATAGGCTTTCACGAGTGGGCGCTAGAGAACCGGGCTGGCTTCACACGGACAATGGGAGACAATTTTGTATTTGAATATCTAATGACGAAAGGCACGGGAAAAGTAACGCCGCGTGGCATTAGGACACATAACGAAATTTTCAACTGCGACCGATTGCGCGAACTAGGCTATCTTCTGGCAGCCGCTGGCACTGAGTTTGAGATTGACATTTCATTCACCCCTCACTACGCCGGGGAAGTTTTCTTTTTCGACAAAAAGCGCGACACTTGGATATCAGCAGCAAACATCGATCCCGAAATCAATCGCTATAACATGTCATTCGCAGAGGCGAAGGAATACCGAGCCATGCAGAACCTGATGGCGGATCAAGCTAGCCTGAACAACCATTCTCGTCGCCGCCAACGGCTGCCAGTTGTCCGCAAGGCCATCAGAGACGCCGTCACCGAAAAAGCGATGCTGGGCATCAAGACAAGCACCTCGAATGCCAACATCAAAAAGAACCGCCGACAGGAACAAGCTGATCAGCGATCACAAAGCCTCAACGGCGCACTCCCCAAAGCACCCACGATCGACGCCGGATTGAAGGAGAATGCATCCACGCGGCCACCAACAACTGGCACTGAACAATCTGACTCGACAAACCCTCCGAATCCGTCTTCAGTTAAGCGCCCAGAAACAAGCAGCATAGCTTTGTGGGGCAAGGTCAACGCGGTCAATAAAAACTGACCCTTAGGGGACAGAAAGTCTAATTAACTCGTCGGAAATGTAATGCCAAAAACTCTCGCTGTCGGACCTGATTACCTAATCAGAGGGGTGCCTGAGATTGACGCAAACCCGCTCATTGCACACGTCCCGCTACCTCCGGAGACAGACAACGATGCTTTCATGGCCCTCGCGTTACGACCTGACTTCAACCCCCTTGATCGAGACCTCCCCAACTCAATCCGGCGTCTTCGGATCAAGCGGCTTCGCCGCTTTTACGTGCCGACTCTCAGGGTCCATCGCCAGGCACTCATCGACGTGTCCAGCAACATCCTTGATGGATATATTCCGCGAAACCCGATGACAGCGGAGGGCCGGGCACTGCTGTATGGAGGTGCTGCCGACTTGGCCTTCAAGCCCACCATCTCGCTGATATCCGGACACTCTGGGATGGGCAAATCCGCCTTGATCGATCGCATCCTCGGGCACATGGGCAAGCAGTTACATCAGCACGTCCGCTTCGATGGGAAGCCCTTCACTGAAAAGCAGATTTTGTTTCTTCGCCGAAACTGCCCGGAGCATTGCACGGTCGGAACGCTTTGCTCCACTTTCGGCAACTACACAGACAACGTGCTAGGGCTAAAACTCTACTCCGGAATTTTTTCCAAACTGCAGGGGGGATCACGAACACTATATCTTTCTGAAATAACCAAGATCATCAAGACACACCATGTCGGCGTTCTCGTCATCGACGAATTCCAGAATCTCTCTCTGATGGGTGTCGGAGCGAAAAAAATTATCGCATTTCTCGTTAATTTACGGGACGAGTTGGGGCTTCCTATTGTCGTAGTCGGCACCTATAAGGCTCTCCGCCTTCTAGAGGGCGACATGAGCACCGCTCGAAGGCTGGTAGAGGGAGGCTACTATGACCTGGAGCGCCCCACATCCGCGGAAGACAGTAGTTGGACGGATCTTTGTCAAATTGCATGGGAGTACCAATGGGTTAAAAACCCCATTGAATTCGACGCCGAAATATGTGAAACACTGTACGACGTCAGCCAAGGTATCACCGGACTAATGATCAGTGCCTTCGCCTTCGCACAACTCGCCGCCATCGACGATGAAACTGAACGTGTCGACGCAGCCCTAATCCGTAAGGTTTATCTAGAGCGAATGAAGCCACTTCACCCGGCGATCCGAATCCTTCAGTCAGGCAACCCCATTCTTATGGACAAATTCGACGATCTCTATCGTAACCTTTGGCCAAAACAAGAGAGGCCAGAAGGATATCGAAACCCTGAGCCGTGCGCATTGTCCAGTGGGGAACCTGTAACCCAAACCCAAATAGAGCCAGAAGAAGCCGAAACAACTGCAAGTCCTAAGAGAACACGGAGCGGTCGCAATTCCGTTGCAACGAGCCCCGAAAAGGTCAAGCCCGTTCTCTCTGATGAACAAGTGAAGAAAATGGTGCTGGCAGACTCAGTGGCGGACCTGATATCTATACTCGACAAGCGATGAGACTTCCAGGATTCCCTGTCGCCGAACCAGGCGAGACGATAGCATCAGTAATAGCTCGCCATTTGGAGCGAACCGCCGGTCCTCGATCACGGAGCTTGGACATTCTTTGCCTGAAAAAGGCCGCAGCACATTCTATCGTTCCACTCCGGCTAGCAGAGTTAGCAGACTCAATGCCTCATGGACACCCCTGGGCCGCCAACCCTCGTGAGATTGTCGCTGGGCACACGCTACTCCCCCTCTATCTCCACTTCGCGAACTCGATGCGCCGCGAGCGCATCTTTGCCTCAATCCTATCAGGTTCAAGCAATAACCCTGCCGCCTCGTTGGGGTTAACGATCGCCGCCAACAGAAACTTGACGATGCGCCACAAGTTTTGTGCCGAGTGTGTTGCGAACGATATAAAGACGCACGGATTCTCAATTGCGTATCGTGAGCACCAGCCTGCCTTTGTGAGAGTGTGTGCAGTCCACCTCACACCACTGCTCTTCGATTGCGATCGATGCGCAGCCAGTCGAAAAGCGCTTAGCATGTGGCGAATGGCAGGCAGGTGCCATTGTAAAGATCCGCAAAATCAACCAGCACATATTCAACGCGACGATCCCGCTCGTGAGGCCGGCTTCATTTGGCTAGCGAAGCAGGTGCGGAACCTTCTGTCTGACAAAAGCTCTCATCACAAAGAATCTCCAGCCAAGTGGCTTCGAGGAGCCCTGATTGCCGGGGGTTATGGCGCCAGGTCTGGTTTAAACTCAGACGCCATCGTTTCGGCGTTTGTTACACGCTATGGGTCGCAGCTTCTCCAAGAACTCGGCGTTTCGGAGTCTGCGCGCTCATCGTCTGGATCTCGCTGGCCAAGTCGATTACTGAGTTCGACCGTAATCGCTGGAGATCGAACACCCGACGTTCTCCTCTCACTTCTATTGACCGGGCTTATTTCAGATGAGACCCATGGCTCCGCGGAACCGCTCTCTGTAGCGAAGGGAAATGCGGCGAAAGTTCCTGCCGGTTACAGCACGCCAAAGGAACTCCAACGCGAAATGCTTAGTAAGGAGGCTATTGAGTTAGCCCTGAAAGCATCCGACGGCAGAATCTCCAAGGCGGCAGCACTCATCAAAGTGAGTCCTTCACGACTCGCGGTAGATATGCAACGGCAGAACATGCGACTACCACTATCTACGACCACGGTGAAGCGTATCGGAATCGGCCTGATTGGTGCAGTACGGACGGCCCTTCGGAACGGCACCCCGAAGATCAAGATTCAACAGTCGCTGAAAATCTCCGAGTGGTCAGTACAACTGATCGAATTGGACTGCCCCACACTAAGAGATGAGCATCGAGAGTCCACCATCAAACGTCAGCGCGAGGAACACAGGCGCGCCGTGCTGCAGCATCGAAAAATCCATCCTTCGGCTGGAAGATTCGAGATTATGACCGACTGCTCTGCTGCTTTCGACTGGTTGAGGAGCTTTGACGCTGAGTGGCTCGACGCCAATCTACCAAACCCCAAGTATGCGGGCAGCAACGGACACAAGCCGCGAAAGGATTGGCCACAGATTGATCAAGCGTTTGTCAATGCAATTCAAGCCGCCGTGCGTAATGAGCTGGAAAAGGATGGACGCCCAGCACGAATAACAACATCACGCTTGCTCCGTGAAGTCGGTGCTTTGCAAAAGCAAGCTGCACTCCTGCCACTAGCACATGCAGAAGCAAAGCGCCACGCTGAAAGCGAGGACGCGTACTTGCGCCGACGGATCAAATGGGCTCTGTGTGCTTATTCATCTCGCCAGACGCCTATCTCAATGAACCAACTGCGCCGTGTAGCCGCGCTACGCCCACAACACCTCCTTCGGTATCAGGAATACATCGCAGAACTGGCGGGGGAACTAGGTCTGAGCATTGATGGACGCTGCGCCCTTTCGCCACACCGATAATTCAAAAGCATAAATGTATTACTCTATATCGATTAGGGAACCCCTGATCAATTGACGCTTTGAGCACAACCACCCAAGCCAGCAGTTTTGAGCCGACTTCGATGATCACCTTTTCCGCCCTTGCTGCCGCATTTCGAGGCCATTTCGGCCTTGATCACCCGTTTGCGGGTGCAGCGGGCAGATTGCTCCCGTCAATTCATCATGGTTCCCCTTGCCAGGTAAAGATTGGTCAGTCCGATCAGCGAGAACACCTGCGCGGCGTTCTTGGCGATCCCCTTGTAGCGCACCTTCGTGTAGCCGAATTGGCGCTTGATCACCCGAAACACATGCTCGACCCGTGCGCGGATCGAGGACATTCGATGATTGAAGCGCTTGTTGGCGTCGCTCAGCGGGCGCTGTTTGCTGGCCTTGAGCGAGACGCCCCAGAACACACCGGCCTTCCGTGCGTGACGCTTCAGGTCATTGTTGACATAGCCCTTGTCGCCGAACACCGCGCGGTCGTCCTCGCGCAGCAGGTGCGGCAACTGGCTGATGTCCGAAGCGTTCGCCGGTGTCACCGAGACGGTATGTACCAGTCCGGAATTGACGTCCGCGCCCACGTGGATTTTCATCCCGAAGAACCACTGGTTCCCTTTTTTCGTCTGGTGCATTTCCGGATCGCGCTGTTTTTGCTCGTTCTTCGTCGACGGTGGCGCATGAATGATCGTCGCGTCGACCATCGTGCCGCCCTTCAGAAGCAGGCCCCGCTCGGCGAGCGTGTCATTGATGATGTTCATCATCTGGGCCGTCAGGCCGTGCTTCTCGAGCAGGTGACGGAACTTGAGAATCGTCGTCTCGTCGGGCATCGCGTCATCGGCCAGTTCCAGCCCGGCAAAGCGGCGCATCGACTCGATCTCGTACAGCGCGTCCTCCATCGCCGGGTCCGACAACGCGTACCACTGCTGCATGAAGTAGATGCGCAGCATCGTCTCCAGCGACCTGGGCGGACGACCCCGCCGACCTGCCTTCGGGTAGTGCGGTTCGATCGCTGCCAGCAAGGCCGCCCACGGCACCACCCCCTCCATCTCGGTAAGGAAACGTTCGCGGCGGGTCGGTTTCTTCTTTTGCTCGAAGGCCAGGGAGGCGAAGGTGGCTTGCTTCATGGTGGCAGGGCAGTTTATGACTTCAGTATTTTACCAGCTCCGAATTGATCAGGGGTTCCTTAGCTAGCGCAGGCACTTGGGGGCAGTAAGCCAATATCATTACACACCAATCCCCGGCCTGTACTCTGGCATGTCAAACCACTGACGACGCAGGCAGCATAGTTCCTTTGGGGTCACTCGGCCATAGCCTTCAACAACGCATCTCGGGCGTCGGAGTAAAATTGGATGTCGATCTTGATCGCCATGTCGTCGGACAGGTCGACCAACTGACGCCGACACGCCACAGGCATCAGCAGCGACGTCGCACCTTTCTCAACGGCGATCTCAGCAATCGTGACAGGATTGTGGACCGGTTCGATCGAACCCCCAAGGTTGATCTCGCCAACAATGATCAAGCCGCCGCGCACGCTTCGCTTCAATAGTGACGTGCAAAGGGCCACCAACGAGGCCACACCAAGCTTGGCGCCAGACTTCGCAGCGTCAAACGCCCGAAGCTGCACCGTGAACTCATGCTGCCGAGGGTCTTTGTCGCCAACGAACTGCAGAGACCTCGCGTATAGGTTCTGCTCAGCGAAACCAATGCTTTCTCGGAATGCAGGAGGGACTGGCTTATTGAGAATCTTTAACCCAGATCCAGGGCCTTCATTGACCTCGATGCGATAGAGGCCCGAGTTTTCGTCGCCGCCGCCAGGGCTGATGGTCCACACCTGACCTGGCTCCAGCGGGTCGCCGCCAATGCTGTTGTCGCTTTGCAGCTCAGGCGTCGAGACAAACTTCTCCACGCCATCGGCACCCATGATGTAGCTGAAGTGGGTGTTCCGAAACTCTGCGGCACCGACTCGTTTTTGTTGCTCTTTGACTCGGCGCCGCACCTCCATGGCGATGCGAACGGCCCATTCCAGGTCTTCGTCCGGAACCGGGGTATCTGAGTTCGGGTACAGCAGCTTGAGCAAGCCGCTGACTGTCTTGTTGACCGCATTCGTGTCTCGGCCAGACAGGGCGCCGCCAAAGAAGACGCGGTTCTGCAATTCGCTCACGCGGCTCTGATTCCGAAGTTGGCTCCAGCACTCGGATAGGAAGTCGCTGACCAGGCCGAAGTGGTTGGTGACCAAGTCCTTGTTGATCTTGGGCACATCCCAACCCGGCAGAAATGCGTGGATGCGGTCCATGAAAGCGGTGTCGTCGCGCATCTCTGGCGGCATGGGTCCGAACAAGTGGCCCACTCGCTGCTGGTGTTCCACATCGACGTCGAAATTGCCGACCAAGACGATGCTGCCGTCCGCCCGAATGCTCTCCTTGCCACGGCTGAACTCACCGGACTCCATGTAGCCCTTCATGATGTTCACGCCGTCCTTCTGGTCGAAGGAGATGCCTGACACTTCATCGAAGCAGACCACGTCGTACTGGCACACCAAGCCACGGCGGCCCTTGGCCGTGTTTTCCACGAACATCTTGGCCACAGTGGCCTTGCCACCTGAAATCAGGTGGGCGTAGGGTGAAACCTGCTGGAACAGATGGCTCTTGCCTGTGCCGCGAGGCCCGAGCTCCACCAGGTTGTAGTTGCGCTCGACAAAGGGCACCATGCGCAGGAGCAGGGCGTTTCGTTGGCGGTCGCTCAGCTCGCCAGATTCAATACCGATGGAGCGCAGTAGGAAGCACTTCCACTCTTCGGTGGTGAACGCCTCGCGGGCCTTGGCCAGGTTGTCCAATACGTCGCGCTTGGAGAGCTGAATTTCCCGCAGCGACGTGATGCCAAACGGGCGTCCCTTGGCCTCCTGAGCAATGGCCACATCAAACGTCACCCCCAGCTCGGCATAGAAGCCACCGGTCAACATACGTTCGTGTTGGTTGACCAGCTCGCTGCTGATCCGCACATCCGTCAGCCGCAGGCTCGGCAGGCTGGCCACGTACTCGCCCTTGTTGTCCACGCGCGCCGTTACGAGGTCGATGATCTTCACCTCGCCGGTTTCCAGCGCTTTGGCCTTGAAAAGCTCTTCCTCGCCGGCCCGCACCGTGCGGGACTTGAGTTGGCGTTGAACAATCTCCAGCCCTTCGTCGATCTCCTCCTGATCGGTGCTTGCGCAATAGCGCCCGAGCATGAACTCGACAACGTAGGTAGGTACCGGAAATTGCCGACTGAAGGTGCGGACCAAGTCCTTCCGGACCAGATACCCATCCAGCACCGAGGCGGCTCTATTGTCTATCTGATCCAGTTCAATCATTCATCATTCTCCGCCGATCACGGTGTTTGCCTCGGCTACGAGCTCGCCCGATGCGCTGAGCAGGACCAGAAACGCCGCGCGGCCTTGCAGTTCTTCGTTTTCAACCACCACCGATGCTGTGCCGTTATCCTTGAGCGGCTTCACGCTCACGACCACGCTGGACGCCGGATCGCCCGCCTGGGTGCGAATGTCCAGAGACAGATTCGCGTACTGGCCGTCCACACCCACCGTGCAGCGCAAGCCCTTCCAAGCGATGTCGGTGACCTCGGCCACTTGCTTGCCTGATGTGCTTCCGGCCCAGGTCACCACCAGATCCAGGGTGAGGCACTCCTGAAGGCTCAGCCCACCATGGTTGTAGTCCACCGATTTGCCATAACAGCTCACACCGTCGGCCAGTGCGAACTGTTGGTTTGGATTCCAGTACCAGGGGTACAAGCGCTCACTAGTCGCAGCGCCTGGCTTAATCGAGGCACAACGCCCCCATTTGTTGTCGGTGAGATCCTTGGACATCTGAATCGTGGGTAATTTGCCAGGCATGAGTAGCCAGCCATGGTCGGTCACCACCCTGACGCTGTTCCAACCGGCAGCCAACAAGGCGCCGATGCGCTCTGCAATTTCTGCGAGAAGCGGGTCGATGTGCTTGGCCAGCTTCCAGCCTCGCGCATGACCCTCGCTGTCGATGTCGCCAAATTCGCACCACGCGTTGCCCTGGCCGTCACCGTTTTCTGTGCGCTCCAGTACCTTCCAGTGGTTGTCGTTCAGCAGCTTCTTTAAGTGGTAGCCGCCCTTTAGCGACTGGCCGGTGGCAGCAACGCAAGGCTCGAAGTCATCGCAGTCGTCAGAGCCACTGATCTTGGTCCGCACAGGCGAAGCAGCCGCCTTACCGGTCGCGGTCACACTGGGCAGCGCAGCCCAGTGCATGGTTTCTGCCACGTGACAGCCACGGGCCTCCAGAGTCATCGAGAGGCGGCGAGCCACGTCAAGTCGCAGACCATCCACAAATAGCGTGCATTGCCGATCAATCTTATAGCTGGCCGGAGTCTCCGCTACACCCCCTCCCGGATAGGTCGTTCCATAAACCAGCTTTTGCAGATAGCGCGCAGACTCTTCCAGCCAGGGTAGATAGATTGCCCGCGTCGCCATCGTCACAGCCTCAACGTCCGACGCCCTACTAACGCACGCTAGTGCCGACAGCACCGCATCGTCGGCGCGCCAGCCCTGCGTGGCGTAGGCCACCTGCAAATCCGCAACCGCCCCCGCTGTCAGCGCCGTCCTGGTCACTTCTGCCATCACCGCCAGATGCATGATCGCCATGGCCAGTGGCGACTCACCAAGTTCTGTCCAAACCAATTCTCGGCGTGGCGCATGGGTCTTTTCGAGATCCAGGATCCGTGTTCTCGCGTCATGCGCAGGCAGGTGATTCAACGCCAGCAAATCATTCTGGAGCGACTGCTCTTGCTCCGCGTTCCATTGCGGCCAACCGCCAAGCTTTTCTGCCGGCGTATCGAAGATGCCCAGGTCGGGCGGCTTGCACTGGCGGATTCGGTTCGGGAGGTTGGGGTAACGCTTCGGTGCTTCGTTGTAGCGCTCCCACACCGAATGCCAGGGCCCCTCGCGTGTCGCCAACTTGCTGGCACCCGCCAGAACGCCATCGGCCTGGGGGTTAAACGCCAGCTGTGACTTACAGACCTCCACAAAGGCCTTCCACTCGTTAGCGCCGCGCGTCGTCTGGAACGCGTCGCCCAGATCCAGCCACTGCAGCAGGTCGCGCACCGGGTCACCGCCTGTCAGCAGGGTATTGAAGTAGTCTTTGTCCAGCCGCTTGCCCTTCAACAGCTCAAGCTCTTCATCCAGCAGCCGGTACAGCGCCAGTTGCATGGCGTTTTTGGCCTCGTTGTCCTGGGCCACATCCAGACCCATGCCGCCCTGGTCCGACTTCAGGAAGGCCATGATGGTCCAGTCCTTGGCGTTAACCTGTGACCAGATCACGCCCCGGAACTGCAGTTCAGCCAAGGGCTTCAAGAGCTCCGGGCAGTCTTCGATCGCCCGCAAGTCCTGGCGGCTCACGCCGGGCAGGTAGAAAACTGGCACTCGGTCGGCAGGCAGAGTGACATCCGGCGCCTTGCCCGCAATCACGCACCGCAGCCAGATGGCCGGCCCCATGCGGCTCTCTGGCGCGTAGTCGCCCAGCACCAGCAGTTCAGCCAGCTCGCTCTGCAGGCGCGGGATCACCGCCTCCCACTGGCGGTCCTTGTCGGGCCACAAGATGCACGAGGGCGCAACTTGAACCTCGGGGTTGAAGATCGCCGAGTCGCGCAGGGTTTTGATCAGGCACTCGATGATTCTCATAACAGCCCCTGACGATTCGCTTCGTGCCAAACAAAAGGCGATTTCCTTTTTAGGTAGTCGGCTGGCAATCCGTGTTCGAGATAGTCTTGATACCAGCGCGCACGCAGCTCCCTGCACGGCGGATCGTCAAGCCCGAGCCGCTCAATGGTCTCCTCAACAAGGCGCATTGGAACAGCTTGCACGTTAGGATTCGGATAGATGTGGCCAGTCGAAAGCTGCAACCGGAACAGATCAGGCGCGAGATAAAACGGGTCCAGTACGTCGCTGTATTCACGTTTGCGACTGTTCATTGTTGAGCACGCCAATCGGTAGTTGCTCCACTCATAGGCCAATCCCGCATGAGTGGATTTGGCAATAAAGTGATCCACGCTCCCACCACCCATCACACGCTCAAAAAACACGCCCAGGTAGGCGCAAACCCCGCTATACGCTTGGTGCAGGTCTGTCAGACAGGCCCGCCAATAGGGCTCAATGTCCGCTTTGGGCGGCAAAGGTTGATCTAACGGAAACCCCTTTTTGTTGAGATGGGCCAAGCCCTTCTGACGAACCTCGGCATCGAAAGCAGCAGGTTCCGGCTGAGCCGCCACAGGAATCATCGCAGCCACCCCTGCTTTTCGCCCACGTAGCGCCAACGAATCCAGAAGGGGTCGGTGTCTCCCAGCAGGCCACGCAACCTTGCATCCAGCGCTTTGGCCTTGGCGTGGTCGATCTCTTGCTCGGAGAGAATCTCAGCAGCCTCCTGCAACACCAGCTCTGACTCCAGAGAGCGGGCGCTGCCAAGGTCAAAGGCTTCACTCATCAACCAGCGAGAAGCATCACCCAGCCGAACAAAGGGCCGTTTTTTGAACTCCACGGTCGGCTGTTGACCGCTTTGAGCTGCAACCAGATCAAGGTCAAACCAGGCATCTACGGCCTCATCAAAGCGCGGCTCAACAGATGCCATCACCAGTGGCGAGTGGGTCACGGCAAGCAGTTGAACCTCTGCGCCAGCGATCAAGGATTGAGTCACGTTCAAGAGCGCAGGAATGATTCGGCGCTGCCACTTGGGATGGAGGTGTGACTCCACCTCATCAATCAAAAAGACAACCTGATTGGTGGTCGGCTCGGAGAGCAACTTAGCTGCCTTCTGGTGCTCTTCCCAACACCAAACCAAGAAATAAGCCAGGGCAATCACGCGACGCATTCCGGACGAAGCATGCATCACCGCCACATCCTTGCCGTAGGGCATACGCACGGTCGGCATGTCGCGCACGTCGTCCAGGCTGATCCGAGTCAGCTCTCCTGGTAACAACTTCTCTGCGGTGTCAGGAGACAAGACATCAAGCACCGCACACAGGTTTTTGAATGCTGTGCCGCTTTCCTTTTGCCAGCCAGCCCAATCACGGATTAACCCGTTGCAAAGCCAATTGCCTTCCGTGCCTGGCAAGCCATCCCAGACCTCTGTCGGACTGAAAACATAGGCAGACGGACGGTCTTGAACGTCCACTCCCCCTTGGGTGCGCCAGTAGTTGCGCGCGGGGTCCCAAACGGCAAAGCCGCCATCGGCCATGGCATAAATGACCAGGCCGGGGTTTGCCGGTCGGCCCTGCTGGCCTGTCCACGCCTCGTCGCGTCGAGCGTAGGTGCTGATGTATTCAACAGATCGGGACTTGCCCGTGAAAGAGAAGTCAATCTTGGCATCCCCATCCCCTCGGGGGAGCGCCTTCTTGCCCGAAGTCAGTTTGGGATTGATTTCCGCTGGCCACTTTCTGGTCATAGACCACCAGGCAATGTCCATTAAGAAGCTTTTGCCCAGGCCGTTGTCACCCGTGATCAGGTTCAATCGCTTGCCAAACTCCAACTCGGTGTCTGCTGGGCCAATGTTTGTCAGCTTCAAATGTTTCAGCATGGCTGTTTCCCTGTCAGGGCAAATAGTCTCATTACTTGGGCCACCAGCTTGGTCGTCCGCACATCAATCTGCTGCACGCTCCAGGCCTCGGCCGTGGCCAGCTCCGCGTTCAGCTTGAGCCCGTTCTTGTAGCCCACCTCCCGGCCCTTGCTGTCGGTCCGGTCGCGCTTCTCTTTGAAGCTCTTGTTGCCCAGCGCGCTGTTGAAGCCGGAGATCGTCAGGTTACCCAGCTTGTGGACATGCGTCTCCTGAATGGCTTTGGCCTTCTTCTCGTCTCCGCCCGCGATCATCGTCACCCACGACGCGGGGATGTTGTCGCCCTGCGGGAAGATGTGCTCGATGGTCCACACGAAGAGCTTGCCTTCGTACTTCCACAGATCGACCCAGGTCTCCTTGGTCATGCTCTGCTCGGCTAAGGCGCACAGCACAAACCGGGTGACCCCGGCGTTCTCTTCGTAGATGGCGCCTTCCAGCTTGCTGCGGAAAGTCTCGTCGCTGGCCGACACCGCCAGCAGCTCGTCGCGAATCGTCGTCACCACGGCGGCCCCCGACAGCTCTGCCACCTTGTCGATGGTGGCCATGAACAGGCGCGTCAGGTCACGGGTGGGCGGCGTGTCGGTGAGGTTGCGTCGAACGAAGAAGCAAACCAGCAGCCGCGCGATCTCTTCCAGTTGCGCCACGTCGATGCCCAGCGCTTCGCGCCGCACCAGCAGGTACAGCATCAACAGGTAAGACGGGGCGCCCTGAATGCGGTCCAGGTCCTTCAGCGGCTTATCTAGCGGAGCCCAGGCCTCGTCCGTGTTCCGGGCCAGCATCAGTGCATACAGCTGACCAGCGGCACGGATGGCCTGCAGGTGGTGCTTGGCGTCCTGGTTGATCAGCTTCTCGTAGATCTGGATCAGGTTGGACCTTGTGGCCACCGGGCCCAGGGGGTCCTTCTTCTTGTCCTCGTCCTTGCGGAACGGTACGTTCAGCGGGTCCTTGAACGCGTTGTAGTAGTGCCGGAAGAAGCGCTCCTGGACGCTGTAGTCGTCGCCCAGATAGCCCAGCAGCTTGTTCCACACGTCGAAGTAGTGGTCCACCTTGCCGGGCTCGGTGGTTTCCAGCCGGGCCAGCAGCTTGTTCTTGATCAGGTCGATGGCCGTGAGCGGCATGCCCCGGTTGTTGAGCGACTCGAAGAGCGTGTAGGCATCGGCGTGGCTGGCCACCTCAATCTTCACCAGGCAGGCCTGGCTCACCTTGTCGAGGAAGGCCATGATCGACGCCAGGCGATCGTTCTCGCCTTGCACCATCTCTTCGATGCGCGCCTGGAAATAACGGAAGGCACGGAAGATCTTCCGGTTGCCCGCGTAGGCCGGCGTATCGAACGGGCTGATCACGCCGACGTCGGACAAGACGGCGCGGTAGTCGTTCTGGTTGTTGTTCTGGATCTGCGGGATGACGCGCAACTGGTCATCGCCCTTCTTCAGCACGAGCTTGCGCTTGAGGTTGATCAGCTCCACGCGCTGGTCGTCGTCCAGGTCCTTCTCGTGCCGCTTCAACGACTGGTACAGCGCGGCGAACAGCAGAGACAGCGTCGTCAGCCGCTGCTGGCCGTCCACCACCTCCAGCCGCTGCACCGCAAGGGTGTCGGTGGTCTGGTTGATGCAGATGATCGAACCCAGGAAGTACCCGGGGTCGTTTTCTTCGACGTCATCGAAGAGCGACTCCCACTGGTCCATCTTCCAGGTGTATTCGCGCTGGTAGCGCGGGATCGCATAGACGACACCTGCTTCGATGTCGAAGAGCTGCGAGACGGGGTAGTTGTTGACCGACTTGATCATAGGGACTCAATCACCTCCGCCGTTTGGCGGTAGTCGGCCAAGTAGCGATCGAACGAAAAGTCTGGATGCTTGATGGCCGAAATGAAGTCGTCCATCCAGCTGCCCGCCTTCTGCTGCAGGCCATGCATGCTGGCCTCCGGTGCGATCACGCCCGCGGGGCGCGACGCGTAGTCCGTCAGCACGTTCAGCGCGGCATAGCCGTGGGGCCCCAACTCCGTGAAGTAGGCCTTGGTCAGGCTCTTGGCCTGGTCGCGCAGGGCCAGAAGGTCGTCGACGCGCCTTTGCTTTTCAACCACGTCTTTGGTCGCCTTGATGTCGAAGGCGCGGCACAGCAGGGGCAGCATCTCCTTCTCGGGTACGTGGTAGCGCTTGAGCTGGTGCAGCTTCTCGGTCAGCGCGGTTTCCAGCTTGCGGATGTCGCCAATGTTCTCCACGAAGCGGTCCACCCGGTCCATGCCGCGCCGGGTGTGGGCGTAGCTGAACTCGATGCTCTTGCTGCCAAAGATGATGCCGTTCAAGCAGATCCAGCGGCAAAAGCCCAGCTCGAAGCGCAGCAGCCGGGTGCGGTTGTAGCTGTTGCTGATGCGCAGGAAGGCCGTCCACTTGTCCCTCTCCCACGGTGAGAAGTCGGCGGTCTTGTGGATCAGGTCGATATGGCAGAACGACCGGGTCTTGGGCATGGTGATGTTCAAGCACTCCATGTCGCCGATCTGCGTGGTGTGGAACACCTTCTTCATCACCTCGGCCGCCATGTCGTAGGCGGCCTTGTTCGTCACCAGCTCGTAGTCGTCGGTCACCACCGCAAACGGGTGCTGCCGTTCCACATCCACCACCGCGAAGTGGCGCTTGAGCTGCTGATACTTTTCGAGGCCGTCGGAGGCCGGCATGAACAGCGGTCGCATCTCCACCGGGAAAAACGCCTCAGCGGGATCTCGTGGCTTCCAGGCCCGATCGGTTGTCATGGTCTTAAGCCTTTCCCTGTTTGGCGCGAGCCGCGTGCTTCTCAGCCAACATCAAGTGGTGATCGTTGATCCGGTCGCCCTTTTTGCCCCCGTACTTGGGTCCGAGTTCATACCAGGGCGCGTCGAAGGAATCAGCGCCGCGATCCTTCTCCCAATGAAGGCTCTTCGGCAGGTCGCGCAACACGCCTGCTCCACGCTTGCCTACGTCTGTTACTGAGAGGAAGGGGCGGATGTTCATGCGCACCCCGTCGTTCAAGTCAGGGTTCCAGCCGATCGGCTGCTCCTCGATCGGCTTCCATCGCACGAAGATGTCGTAGGGCGCTTCGCCCGCCAGGATCAGCTCCAAGCGCTTCTTCAATGCCTCTGCTGCAGCCAACTTTTCCTGGGCACCATCTACGCCGTTGTCCGCATCGCGCTTCTGGCGGCCGATCCAGTCACCCAGGTAGGTGTAGATCAAGGACTCCAGCGCCTTGTAGTCGAGCTTGTGATAGTTCACCAACGCGGCGAAGCCGTCGCGCAGTCCATCCCACACATGCCACACGAAGGGTCGGTTGCCAAACAGAGCGCAGTGCTGGATGAAGAACTTGTCGCGGAGCCAGCTTTCCAGAGACTTTCCTGCGTGGTCGGCAGCAGTCAGCAGCTGCGCTACGACGTCGTTACTCCAACCCTCGCCATAGGCCGCGGCCATCAGATTCAGTAGTCTGTCGGTTGCTGACGATTCCCGGCCTACGGGCGGAATGCAGACGATCCCATCTCTATCCTCGTGACCAGATAAATTCTTACTGCGGCCTACCCATTCCAACGCCTCACTAGACAAGTCCATCTTGTCCTGTGTTTCAGCGGGCCACCGGTAGCCGACCAGGCGTGCGACCGCTACTTGAAGTGGATCGATCGAAGGAACTGGGTGCCCATGAAATACCCACTGCGTCGGATCATCTGAATATGGTTTTGGCAGGCCATGGGGATAGCGGACACCTGCCTCTTCGCGCCATCTTGAAAAATCCACTTCAATCTTTGAGACGTACCCGTTATCAACGCTCAGTTTCGGGTTGATTGCCCTCAGTCCATCAAAGAACTCTGTAGACGTGCAAAAGCACCATACCGCAGGCAGATCCTGAGGGTCTTTTGGAATGATCACCGGGGTCGAATTTGAGAAGAGGTGCCCAGAGTAGAGGGTGGCGGGCAGACTACGCATCTGGCCGATAGCCACACCCTTTCTGCCCCACGCGGAATCCCCTCGAATTGCAGCCCCGTCGAAAGTCTCAACGTCATTCCAAAGCACAACAGACTCTCGCCCCCCGTAGGGCTTTGTCTTGTCGCTTGGGCCTTGAAAGAATCGAACGGACGTCCAATCGTTGCATTCCCAGAAGTGGCGAACGAATCGGAAGTTATCGCCAGTTGACGTGCCTTGAAAGCATCCTGCATATGCGGCAAATAGCGTTTGACCGGTGAACTCGCCAAGGGAAACGATCGCATCGGGATTTCTGAGTAATCCCCGCTGGTTGACGGAAACAACTCCGCCAGTCCTCAAGCACCTGGCTTTTTCTTGGGGTGACGTAAGAGCGCTTGCATCGATACCCTGCAGAGCCTGGTCTGGCTTCGCCGGCGTATTCGTGGTTGTCAGCAGAATCGTAAAGGCACCGGCTGCTTGCGGGCTGTCAAAGCCGTACTCATCGATGCGCGCGAGCAAATTCCAGCTAAGCCTGTTAAGAAGATGCTCACGTTGTTTCTTATACGTGGTTAGGAATAGCCAGTTTTGGGGCATAACGATTTGCACAACCCCAGCGGAACTTTGATGGCCAAGTTCAATGCACCGATCTAGAAATACATTCGCCAGGTCACCCTTCGTGGCTGGGTAATTTGCTTCGCAAAATTCCCTCAGTTCATCGCAGAGCTCATTTAGCTTCTTGTATGGAACATTCGTGATAACTAGGTGATACCGCGCGTCAAGTAAATGTGCGGCCTCAAGCAATCCTTGAGCGCTCAGCGCTAACTCCCAGCGGTCATCGCCCTCGTCTAAGAGACTTGCGGGCCGTTCAGTGGCCAGGGCTTTACGCAACAAGGTCCGCAACGTCTCATAGCTGGAGGTGGCGAGGTCATTCTTCAGGCTACGTGCCGGGTCAAGCAGGCTGCCAAGCAGTGGTGCATCAGAGAAGCTGGCGTGCAGTTGTCGCAACTCCTGCCGCACGTAATCGGCGTTGGGTGCTTCGTTGGGAACCAGCGCCTCCCAGTCCTGCGCCTTGGCCGCGACCTTGAGGCCACAGCACGCGATATTGGGTGCCGGAATTTCCCGCACACCAAGCGGCCTGCCCGACGCGTCGGAGTAGCGCCAAGCTTCCAGGGCCACCGCGAACACGGCGATCTCCACGCAGCGCGGATCCAGCTCCAGCCCATGGATGTTCTCGGCCAGGACGCGATTCACCGCCTCCTTGGCGGTCAGGCCCTCCGCCGCCATGCGCATCGGCACCAGCATCAGGAAGGCGGCCACCAGGAAGTGACCTGAGCCGCAGCACGGGTCGAGCAGCTTGAAGTCGGCCAGCGAGTCGGGCCAGCCTTCGAACTTGCCTGCGGCTGGCGTGCCGTCTTCTAGAGTGCGGAAGTAGTCGAGCTTGACCGGACATGGCTTACCCGGGTGCCGGGTGGCCCACCAGGCGCCGAGCGAGTTGTGCAGCAAGAAGGCCACCATGTATGGCTCGGTGAAGAGCTGGGTGACGGCGGGCAACTCGTCGGCACCGATCTTCACTTCCGACTTGTTGATGCGCTCCTTGTTGTCGGCCTGCCAGAACTGGTACACCCAGCCCAGGCTGTCGCTGGCCTTGAAGACGACATCGGGCAGGTCCTTGAGCAGACGTTCCAGTTCGCTCTGGTGCTCGGGCGCAAAGGTCAGCTCGAACACCGGCGAGCCGGGCTTGAACACCTGCGGCAGCATGCGGGCGGCCAACTTGCCGGCCAGCTCCCAGCCGCTCTTGGCGCCTTCGTCGGGGGCCAGCTCATCGCACTCTTCGATGGTGACAGCCACGCCGTCGTACATCAGCAAGTTGTTGTCAGCCAGGAAGCGCGCGAACAGCATGCGGTGCCAGTGCTGGTAGGCCACTTCTTGCACCAGGTGCTGCACCTCCTGCTTGCCATAGGTCGGGTTGGTGCTCTTCGAGTCACGGGCGTCACCGAGCTGCTTGCCGTGGGTGCGCAGGCGGTTGCGCAGCGCCTTCTCGGCATCGCTCAGAAAGGCCTCGGGTTTGTCGTGGCCAACGCCCAGTTGTTCCACAGCCGCGTGTGCAGCGGCCTCAGCGACCGTGCGGGCCGCTTTGACGGTCTTCTCCAGCGCGCCGCGCAGGTCTTTGTCGAGTGCTTGCATCATGGGAAGTCAGGCCTCAGTGAAGGATGACCGGGCCTTTTTTCAGGGCCTGTGCGATGGTCTGTTTGGCGTCCAGCAGCCAGGCCTCGATGTCTTCGTCGGTCTTGATGGTGCGGTGAGGCAGCTTGACGAACTGCGCCTTGGGCTCCATCAATTCGGCGGCAGCCACCAGCACCGCGTCAAAGCGCGAGTCGATGGCGGCCACACGATCAGCAAACGACGACAGCGACAAACGATCGACCGTGGCCAGCACCTCGTCGGTGTTGGCCACTTGCACCTTGGGTGCGTCGGTGAGGGTCAGTTTCTGAGCGGCCAGCAGGCTGTTGCGCTGCTCAGGCTCCAGCTGCTTCCAGTTGGTGTCGGCGTCCAGGCGCGCCATGCCGTTCTTGTGGCGGGTCTGGTAGTCGGCGTGCAGCCGGTTCAGTTCGTCGCGGAGCAACTGCGTCAGACTGGCCACCAGGGGGGTGACGGGGTCAGGCTCCTCCAGCAGTTGGCGTTGCTGCTCAAGGTGCGTGACCTGCGCCACCAAGACTTCGGCACCCGATAGTCCATTGGCCTGGGCCAGCAGGCGCTTGAGCGTGTTCCAGGCGGGCAGGCGCTTCTCGATGCGCTCGGCCAGATCCGTCCAGGTGTCGATGGCGGCGCTGAGTTCGTCGCGCTGGTTGTACAGGGCCAGCAGCTGCTCGTTGCCTGCTGTCAGGCGGATTTCTTCCAGTGTGGTGGTCGCGGGGCGCGCCGGTCGTGGGGCCTCGCCCCCGGCGCGGTTGGCCAGCTCTTGCGCGCTGACCAGGAACTGCGGCACGTGGGCCAGCTCTTCGCCCTGCTTGGCGGTGAGGCCGACCTTTTGCAGCACCTTGCGGATCTGGATGCGCTGCGCAGCCGAGACGGTGGCGGACTCGACCTTGAACATGGTCTTGCCGATGACCTTGCGCTCCAGGTCTTTCGGGTCGATGGTCTGACCCTTGTCGTCCTGGGCGCGGATCAGCCCGGCCACCAGCAGCACCTGCAAGCCGCCGTCCACCGCGTCGCCCGGCCAGCCGTAGGTGGCGCCTTCAAAGTTCTTGCGGATGTCGATGCCCTTCTTGCCGCCGGCAATGAAGGCCAGGATGGCTTTGCACACCGGGTTCTTGGCGGGCTCACCGTCGTCGCCCACGCTCTTGAGGGCGTCCGGCGCACCCTTTTGCGCCTTCTCGTAGACCTTGGGCCAACCGGCGTGGTCCGCGATGTGGAACTGCGGGTAGAGCCGCTGCAGCGCGTTGGTGGCGGCCTCCAGCGTCATGTCCTGAAGGTCGTTGCCCAGAATCTCGTTGCCGCCGCCTTGAAAGACGCGGGCGCCAGAGAAGGCCTCTTGCAGCAGTTCGCGGATCTTGCCTTCAGCGGTCTGCTTGGTGGTCTCCATGGCCGAGCGGGCCTCGGTGCCCTCGGCGGTGTTTGGTACGCCGCGCTTGTCCAGCGTGGCGCTGGCGGCTTTGAAGTCGATCAGGTAGTGGCGCAGGTCATCGGCCGAGCGCTTGGGGATGAACACGAACACGGTGGGCGACTGGTTGCCCGCCTGGCGAGCGTCGGCACGCACCGAGTTTTCGTCGATGCTCCAGCCATCTCGCACCCAGACGCAGACTTTCTCGCTGGCGTCGCCCGGCAGTTGGGCGTCGAACACCGGGAAGATGTCGCGCGTGACCTTTGAAGTGCCTTGGGTGAGCGAGAGCTTGCGAACCATCTCACCGAAGCGGCGGCGGATGCGATCGTCGCGCTCCGCGTCCACGCGATGGGCTTCGTTGGCCAGGCTGTTGCGTTGACTCAGAAACTCGTCGTTCCAGGCGGCGCTCTCTTCGGTCTGGATGCGGTACTCGTCACCGACCTTCATCAGCAATTCGCACTTGTCCAGGATGCCGGGCAACTTGCTGCGTAGGGCACTGGATCCCTGCGTCAGGTCTTCAACCAAGAGGTCGGCCAGCGTGTCGAGCGTGGCGTGGATGCCGATCTCGTTGTTGCTGCTGGCCAGCTTGTTGATCAGGAACACCAGGCCACAGGCCCGCGCCATGAGGCGTTGGTCCTCGGTCCCCTTGATCCAGACCATGGTCCGCTCGTGGACCTTGCGCGGCAGGATGCGCGACTGCAGCAGCTTGTCGGCCGCATCGAAGTAGAGGTAGTCCGCCGGTACGACGCTGCCGACCGGTGCGTCCACATTGGTCTGGATGACCTTGTGGATCATCGAGAGCTGGTTGCGCAACTGGCTGTCGGTACCGGTCTGGTCGAGCACTCGCAGGGTGTTTTCCCAAAAGCGGCGGCGTACCGGAAGGATCGGGTAGTCCTGCGGGAAGAACTGGATGTCGTCCGGGCGGTGACCAATGGTGGTGCCAGCCAGGTGGCGCGAGATCTCGCCCAGGTTGGTTTGCATCACCTTCTCGACCGGCGCCTTGGCTTCTGGCTTCTTCGCCAGGATCACCTGACGAATCACCGCATCCACATCCGCGTCGGACAACTCCACGCGGACCGTGAATCGGCCTTCCAGTTTCTTCAGGTTCGAGGTGCCGTTGACGGCAGTTTGCCCCGTGCCGATGAACAGCATCTTGGCTCCGATGTTCTTGGAGCACGCCTCGACGGTTTCTTGGACATCGATGGAGCGCTGGCTGTCTTCGCCGATGTACTGCTGGACCTCATCAATGACGACCAAGGTGAGTGGAAATTTTCCGTCCCGAGTCAGTGCCTGTTTGATGGCTTTGATCATGTCGACGCTCGACACGTCTTGCACATAGGGGTAAAGGTTGTTCAGCGTGTCAACGCACGAGGAGGTCGATGTGAACAGATTGGGCTTGGCCTTGACCAGCGCCGCGTGCAGACCTTCTGCGACGTAGAAGTTGTCCAGCTCTTCGTTCCAGTCGTGCCCACCTTGCTCTACAAAGCCACGCACGGTGTCGTAGATGTTTTCGTGCTTGAGCCACATCACGAAGCGCGCCACCGGATACTGCTCGGGCAAGCCGACCGAATTGAAAATAATGCCGAGCAATGCCATGCGGGCAGATTTGTCGCGCGACTTCGATCCCAAGGTGCCTGATGCGGCATGCACACCACCGTGCCGCTTGCCCTGGTTCGTCAATTCCTTGAGCTGATCGGTCACGCTTTGCGGCAGTGAAGCGATACCGCGCGCGGTCGCCCCGTCCTCGAATTTGGTGTCCACCCAGAGGGCACGCAGCATCTTGACCATGTGCGACTTGCCGGAGCCGTAGAAGCCACTGACCCACACCGCAGGCTGCTGCGCCTGTTCGATGTTCTTCAGGTAGGTTTCCAGAATGTGGACCAGGCCCTTTTCGTATTGCCCATCACAGACAAAGGTGTCCAGCTCGTACCGGAGGACCGACAGCGCCTGGTTGGTCGTCTCGTCATTGACGCTGGCCACGCCCTCGTTGACCAGCTTGCGAGTCGACGGGTCCTTTTGGTAAATGTCGCGATTGAGCATGTTTTCCCCTTAATCAGAATTCTTTGTCTGCGGTGATCGGCACGGCCAGGTAGTTCCAGCCGTCGTACCCGTCCAGCAAGCGGTAGTTGTTGTCTTCGTAGCTGCCGGGAAAGAACACCAGCAGACGTCCCTTTACCTTGGGTGCGAGCTTGTCCACGACTTCCTTGACCTTCAGGAAGCCGAACAGAGAGCCGACGCCCTGAAGCGCCACGACAAAATCCGTGCTGACGTTCTTGTCCTGCAGGAAGGTCTCGAACTCGGCTTCGATGTGGCTGAGGTACTTGGGCAGCAGCGTGGACAGCAGGTTGGGCTTTTGGAAGTAGCTCTTGGCGTAGCGTTGGGACGCCAGCCAGTTTGGGAACGAGTCCGTCAGATCGAACAAGGCCCAGTCGTGGCCCGCCGCACGGGTGGCGATCTCAAACTCGTCGACTTTGGCCCGCAGCCGCAGTTCTTCCGTCTCGTGGTAAACGCAGAAGATGACACGCTGAGCGGCGGCGGCGTCATCGCGCCATGGCACAGCCACGTACTTGCTGTAGGACTGGGTCAATCGCTTAATTCTGCTCACGGAGCCACTCCATTTCCTGCGCAGTGATCAGGTTCGGGAAAAGCACCTCGACTACCTGGCCGACGCGCTTGAGCGAGATCCAGCCCCGGCGCGAGGCGTCCTCGGCCAACTCGATCGTCTTTTCGAATGAACAGTCGAGCATCCGGGTGAAGTCGCTCTTGAAAAGCGACTCGCCGCGCAGACCGCTGACGTAGCCCAGAAGCAGTGCCAACGAGACCGTGCCTGGCGTCGCCACCGCACGGGCCCGCACCTTGCGGACGCGGCCAGCCAGGTGACCCGATTGGGTCCAGGACGAGTTGATGTTCTGCGCGGTGGACTTGAGCGTGGCCTTGCTGAAGCGCCCCGGCTCTTGTGCATCGATGAACTCTTCCATCCCCTCACGGGTGACGGTGGCGCCTTCCTGGAAATCCAGGACAAAGGGGGCTGTAGCCCGAAGAATCGGGTCACGCGAGAACGCACACAGCGCAGCCAATAACGGCTGCCCGTCAACATCGCGCTGCCAGAAGAAACGCAGGGCACGGAACACCAACAAGCTGGGATCGAGCGCGTAGAGGTCGGCCAGGTGCCGGAACGTCAACGTCCGCGTCTTGCCCGAGCGCTTGCCCAGGCAATTGGCGGTCTGGATGGCTTCCAGGTAGTCGGCCCTGGCCGCGTTGGTGGCGTCCACAAAGGACAGCAGGGCTCGCAGCTCGGCGAGCATCATCGTCCGAGCGGTATGGACCCCGCCGCGCTCATAACTGAACCCGAGGCGCTCCAGTTTGTTGTTGTATTTACTCTCTAGGTTCACGTTGAGGTCAGTCCTGGAATTTATTTCGCATCTTCATGGTTCACTCGAAGAGGGTGGACTGTTTGACGATGTAGCCCGCTTGCCTCTTCCGCTTCTCGATCACGCCTTCGTCGACAAGACGCTGCAACCACGCCTTGGCCTGGGCTGTGGACACGTTCAGCGTGGTGGCGACCCGAGCCAATCCGGAGCAGCTCCAGGGCACATTGTGGGTTGTAGGTCATGTCACGGCTCTCCCTTGTTCTGATCGGGAGAGCGGTAGCCCGGTGCCAACACAGCGCTCTTGACGCCATAGAGCGCCAACGGATCCTTCAGCCACAGCCGGAACTCATGTCCATGCAGGCTATGGTCCGGTGAGCAATCCACGCTCCACTTGCGCAGGATGTAGCCGGCTGTCGCCGCGCGCAGCTTCATGCGCAGCGTCCCGCCTTGCATCCCGTAGTCCATCGCCGTGATCTCAGGACGTGGCTGATCCGGGTGGGGGACGAGCTCAAGCTCCACGATGCGCGTCCACTGGATGTCCTGGTCGCTAAGTTCGTGCGCTTCGGGCTTTTCTCCCTTCAGGACCCTGGGGTGCCTTATCCGCGTGATCACGAAGTCGCGAAACTCCTGTGACTTCCGGTCGAAGGCCCGGACATGCCACCTCAGACCGTTGTCGATCAGCGCAAACGGCACGATCTGGCGTTCGACCTGGCCATTTGAGATGGAGTGGTACTCAATCGCCAGGGGGCATTCCTGGTGGATCGCCCGAGTCACGCTGGCCAGTACGTCCAGGTCCGGGTGGGTCAGCCGCGAAGGACTCTCGCAGGCCACCCACGCCTTGAGCCGCATCGGCTCGCCATCTCCGAAGCCTTGAGTTAACCAGGACAGCACCCGACCTGGGGGAAAGTCGAAGACCGCCCGGAAGGCTGGACCCAAGACGTAGGTCTTGGCTTTGGCGTCATAGTCGATGTTGCCCGGGGCCAGCTCTTTGTAGAGAGCTAGATCCCGGCTGGCCGCTGCCGACTGGATACCAAAACGTGCGACCAGATCCTGGCGACGGATCTCCCCAATGAAGCGCACGCGCAACTCCACGAACGCGAGGCGGTCGCGCTGCGGCTGGGTGAGTTCTGCAAGCTGCTCATTCAGCGTCTTGAGGTTGCGCATCGAGTCAGCGAAAGCTTATGCGAATCATTTTAAAAGCATACGATCTGCACTATCGCCTGTCTACAAGCACGTTACGGTTTGTTGGTCCGTCGCTTTGCAATAACCATTTTCGACGCCCGGAACTTCATCTAGGACATATTTAACCTAGCTTTTTCGCCAGGGCACACCGGCCTTGTTGCATAACCCTCTAGCAGCCCCCTCCCAACCCCGACGTGTCGCGCTTGGTAGACTGTGCCTGGATGAACCCGAACAAGACCCGCTACCGCACAACCAACTGGCCTGAATACAACCGCAGCCTGCAGAACCGGGGCAGCCTGACGGTCTGGATTTCACCGGACATCCTCTGGCTCGACGGCGCTCGGCGCGGCGCGCAGGGGCGCCCGAAGGTCTACAGCGATGCGGCCATTCAGGCCATCCTGACGCTGAAGGTCGTATTCAAACTCGCATTGCGGCAGGCCCGAGGGCTGGTCAGCAGCCTGTTGAAGCTTCTGGAACTGGACTGGCCGGTGCCGTGTTTCAGCACGGTGAGCCGCCGGCAAGCCACGTTGACGGTCAAGATTCCCCATCGTCGCCAGACCGGTCCGCTGCACCTGCTGGTCGACAGCACGGGCATCAAAATCTGCGGCGAGGGCGAGTGGAAAGTCAAAAAACACGGTGCCGAATACCATCGTTCGTGGCGCAAGGTTCATTTGGCCATCGATGCCGAGACCCTGGATGTGCGAGCAGTGGAAATGACCGACCACCGTCAAGGTGACGCCGTCCAGACTGAAGAATTGCTCGCTCAACTCGGCCCTGACGAGCCGCTGGGAAGTTTCAGTGGTGACGGCGCTTACGATACGCGGGGCGTCTATCGGGCGGCGCACGCGCGGGGGGGCGCAAGTCATTGTGCCGCCCCGCCGCAACGGCAAGCCCTGGAATGACAAAGCGCCTTTCGTCCATGCCCGCAATGAAACGCTGGCGGCGGCCCGGTACCTGGGATGGCCGCTCTGGAAGAAATGGAGCGGCTACCATCGGCGTAGTTTGGTCGAGACGACCATGCTGCGCTTCAAGTTATTAGGGGAGCGACTGGCCGCTCGAGCGCCGGAGCGCCAAGCTGCAGAAGTGCATGTGCGCTGCGCGATTCTGAATACGTTCAACCGGCTTGGCATGCCGGTTACAGTCGCTCAGGCCTGAAGTCCGTCTGGGGTTGGGGTTGCTTGGCTTGAGCCAGGGTTATGCAACAACGCCGGGCACACCCAAAAAGCAGGCATGCCGGATCAGCCTCAGACACTACCAAGTAGTTTACGGTGCGCGTTTGAAGACCTGGACGGTGTAGTCGGACTCATTGAACGGCTCTTCTCCCAAGCTGAAGTGGAGCGTACGCCCGTCAGTCAGCTTGAACAGCATCTTCATGGGATTACTCGGCGACGAACAAACGCTGTCAAGGACGTCGAGTTCAAAGGCATCCGAACCATTCACATATCCCGGCGAAAGCAGGAAAACGCGCTTCAAAACGCCTGCGTCGGAAGTACTCACGTGATCACGCAGCACGTTGAGGCTGGACGTCATTCTGTGCGTGACAAAATCACCATCCTCTGTTTGGGATACGATCTCCAGCATAAAAAAAGGTGCATCGACCCCGAATTCTATCCATTTCCAGAGGCGAACGTTGGGATCGTACTGTATGGGAAAGATTGCTGAATGATGAGTTTGGAACATGGCAAGCAAATCCACAGATGAGAGAATGTAGATTATATTCCGTGGACTGACAGTCTCACCGCCGGCATTGTTTGCTGGTGACAAAATCCTTTGACAACCTTCGCTCTGAACTTGCCAACGAGATCAAACAGTCTCGTCGGCTACTTGGATTAACTCAAGAGGCCTTGGCTTTACAAGCGGAGGTGGATCGGACCTATGTCTCCCAGTTGGAACGAGGAATTGCTAACCCTTCGATTCTGATTCTTCATAGGATATCGATGGTACTGGGCATGAACTTGTCGATACGCCTGCGTGGGACGAGCGATCAGTAGCTCTCCCACATCCTCAGCTTAAGTAAGACATCCCCAAACCACTAACAAAGCCCAAAGCCCCCAACCATCGGGGGCTTCGTTTGTTAATCTTGACATGCCCAAGCCTGCTACCTCCACAGCCCAGACCGAACTGGAAATGGTGACGTCTGAGCAACGGAACTACTCACTGAGCGGCGCCCCGCCCTGCCGCGACACTACCCAGCATGGTCGACAGGGTGGAATGTTAGATTTTGAGTGAGGGATCACATCAGAAAGAGAGCGGCGGCCTAGCGGCCATGCATGGCACGCGGAGTTGGTGCGCTTTGCCGCAAGTGGCTTTGGGATCGAGCCGTTCCGCGCCTGCGAGGGCCTCAGCTCATCGAGCTTCAGGCAGGTAGCGTAGCCTCCTCACGAAACGAGCCCCACAGCAGATCGGCATCAGGCCATGGCGCGGAAGCACCATTACGATACCGATGTCGGTCGAATCCTGCGCGAGAGCAAAGCTATGGCTCTCCTGGCGGCATCCAAGGCCTGGCCGCACGAGTTTCCGACAGCCATCCGCGTGCACGCGACACCGCGGACTGGACAAAATAAATTGCCCCTAGCAGGTCGATGCAAAACGCCGAGAAACCGCGCAGGCCGGTCCCTTCGCTATTTGATTTCTCATGACTTCATTCCCGGAATTGGCTTCCCAATCCCGTTTTGATGCCCATCGAATGGGCCGGGGAATGGGCTTTCGCCCAATTCCGGGTGCCGCTTCATGCCGCACTCCCCGCACTCTGCAATTTCGCAATTCG
>NZ_SDKK01000005.1:214947-236144 GCF_008107625.1 Zoogloea oleivorans | reverse complement strand
TTTGCATCGGCCTGCTAGCTCTGGTTGGACAAAATAAATTGCCCCTAAACATGCCCTAGATGGACAAAATAAATTGCCCCTGGACAGAAAAATTCTTTGGATGCCTGTCAGGCAGCCGCCACGCGGCGGGGCACAGGTGCAACCATGCCCGAGGCGAGAATCAGCCACACCACGGCCAGCCCGCCGCCCAGCAGCGAAACCGAACCGGGGCCCACGTGCTGCACCAGCCAGCCGCCAAGGGCGCCGCCGAGGAACAGCCCGAGGGACTGCAGGGTGTTATAGATGCCCAGCGCGGTACCCTTGGCATGGGGCGGCGCGATTCTGGAAATCCACGAGGGTTGGGTCGCCTCAAGCACGTTGAAGGCGACGAAAAAGAGCGTCAGCAGGATTGCCAGCGGCCACATGCCGGCACCGCCTTCGACATACAGCCCCACCTGGACCAGCAGCAACAGGGCGATGGCTGAGTTGAAGACGCGCTTCATGGCCCCCTTCTTCTCGGCCATGATAATGGCCGGCACCATCACCACAAAGGACAACAGCACCGCCGGCAGATAGACCTTCCAGTGTTCCGCCATCGGCAAGCCGGCCTGCACCAGCCCTGCCGGCACCAGCACCCACATGGCGGTCTGCATCAGGTGCAGGGCGAACACCCCGAAATTGAGACGCATCAATTGGCCGTTGCCCAGCACTTCGGAAAAGCGTCCGATGGCCCGCGGCACCGGCGGTGCAGCAGGCACGATGAAGATCACGGTAAAAATTGCTGCGGCCGCCAGCACGGCGGTCAGCCAGAACAGGCCGCTCATGCCGATCAGCGAATAGAGCAGCGGCGCGGCAACCATCGAAACGGCGAAAACCAGGCCGATGGACGAGCCGATCATCGCCATCACCTTGGTGCGGTGCTGGTCACGGGTCAGGTCGGCGGCCAGCGCCGTAACGGCTGCCGAGATGGCCCCGGCGCCCTGGATGACGCGACCGACGATGACCATCTGAACATCCTCGGCCAGCGCCGCCACCATGCTGCCGATGACAAACAGCACAAGGCCGAAAATGATCACCGGCTTGCGGCCAAAGCGGTCGGAAGCGGTACCGAAGGGAATCTGCAGGAAAGCCTGGGTCAGGCCATAGGCACCGATAGCCATGCCGACCAGCGCCGCATTGTCGCCGCCGGGCATGCCGTGGGCGTGCACCGCGAAGACCGGCAGGATCAGGAACAAGCCAAGCATGCGCAGCGCAAAGATCGACGCCAGCGAAATGCCGGCGCGGCGCTCGGCCGGGCTCATCTTGTCGTCAATTGGAGAAGCCATTAAACGTGCAGCTTGGGGAGGGTTAAGAGGCGTATATTAACAGGTTGCCCAAGCCCCGAATGCCTCATGGACGCCATCCGAATCCGCGGTGCCCGCACCCACAACCTCAAGAACATCGCCCTCGACATCCCGCGCAACCGGCTTACCGTGATTACCGGCCTGTCCGGCTCGGGCAAGAGTTCGCTGGCTTTCGACACCCTTTATGCCGAGGGGCAGCGCCGCTATGTGGAGTCGCTCTCCGCCTATGCGCGCCAGTTCCTGCAGTTGATGGAAAAGCCCGATGTGGACCTGATCGAGGGCCTGTCGCCGGCGATCTCCATCGAGCAAAAAGCCACCAGCCACAATCCGCGCTCCACCGTCGGTACGGTTACCGAGATCCACGACTACCTGCGCCTGCTCTATGCCCGCGCCGGCACGCCGCACTGCCCGGATCACCCCGACAATGCGCTGGAAGCCCAGAGCGTCTCGCAGATGGTGGACGCGGTGCTGGCCCTGCCCGAAGAAACGCGGCTGATGATCGTCGCGCCGGTGATCAGCGGCCGCAAGGGCGAGCAGGCCGACCTCTTTGCCGAACTGCGCGCCCAGGGCTTTGTGCGGGTTCGTGTCGACGGCATCGTGCATGACCTGGACAGCCTACCGCCCCTCGAAAAAAATCGCCGCCACAGTGTCGAAGTGGTCGTCGATCGCCTCAAGGTGCGCCAGGATCTGCGCGGCCGCATCGCCGAATCCTTCGAAACCGCGCTGCTCCACGCCGAAGGCCGCGCCATCGCCGTCGAGATGGACAGCGGCAAGGAGCACCTGTTCTCCGCCAAGTTCGCCTGCCCGGTGTGCAGCTTCGCGCTGGCTGAACTCGAACCGCGCCTGTTCTCCTTCAACAACCCGCTGGGCGCCTGCCCCAAGTGCGACGGCCTCGGCAACGTGGACTTCTTCGATCCCGAGCGGGTCGTCGCCCACCCGGATCTGTCGCTGGCCTCCGGCGCCATCCGCGGCTGGGACCGGCGCAACCAGTTCTACTTCCAGCTGCTGATGAGTCTGGCCAGCCACTATGGCTTCGACACCGAAACCACCTTCAACGAGTTGCCGGAAGACATTCGCGAAGTGGTCCTGCACGGCTCCGGCAGCGAGAAAATCTCCTTTCGCTACCTGTCCGACGGCGGCAAGGCGGTGCTCAAGGAACACGCCTTCGAAGGCATCATTCCCAACCTCGAACGGCGCTTCAAGGAAACCGACTCCCTCGCCGTACGCGAAGAACTCTCCAAGTACCGCGCCAACCGCCCCTGCCCAGCCTGCCACGGCACCCGGCTGCGTACCGAGTCGCGCTTCGTGCTGATCGGCGAACGCAACATTTCGGAAGTGAGCCACCTCGCCCTCGCCCAGTGCAAGGCCTTCTTCGACGGCCTGACCCTCAGCGGCCAGCGCGGTCAGGTGGCCGACAAGATCGTCTCCGAAATCTCCAGCCGCCTGCAGTTCCTGATCAACGTCGGTCTCGACTACCTGTCCCTCGACCGCGCCGCCGACACCCTGTCGGGTGGCGAGGCCCAGCGCATCCGCCTGGCCAGCCAGATCGGCTCCGGCCTCACCGGCGTCATGTACGTGCTGGATGAGCCCTCCATCGGCCTGCACCAGCGTGATAACGACCGCCTGCTCGAAACCCTCAAGCGCCTGCGCGACATGGGCAACACCGTCATCGTCGTCGAGCACGACGAAGACGCCATCCGCATGGCCGATTACGTGGTCGACATGGGCCCCGGCGCCGGCGAACACGGCGGTCAGGTCATCGCCGAAGGCCGCCCGGAAGACATCGCCGCCCACCCGGACTCCCTCACCGGCGCCTACCTGTCGGGCAAGCGCTGCATCGCCCTGCCCGCCAGGCGCCATGTTCCCGATCCCGACAAGGTCTTGCGCATCGAAAACGCCATCGGCAACAACCTGAAGTCCGTCAGCGTCGACATCCCGGTCGGTCTGTTCACCTGTGTCACCGGCGTGTCCGGCTCAGGCAAGAGCACCCTCATCAACGATACCCTGTACGCCCACGTGGCCCGCCACGTGAACGGCAGCAGCATCGAAGCTGCCCCCTGTGCCGGCATCGAAGGGCTCGACCACTTCGACAAGGTCATCAACGTCGACCAGAGCCCCATCGGCCGCACCCCGCGCTCCAACCCGGCGACCTACACCGGACTCCTCACCCCGATCCGCGACCTGTTCGCCGGTGTCCCCGAATCCAAGGCCCGCGGCTACAACCCCGGCCGCTTCAGCTTCAATGTCAAGGGCGGGCGCTGCGAGGCCTGCCAGGGCGACGGCCTGATCAAGGTCGAAATGCATTTTCTGCCCGACATGTACGTGCCCTGCGACATCTGCCACGGCAAGCGCTACAACCGGGAAACCCTCGAAATCCGCTACAAGGGCAAGAACATCTACGAAGTGCTCGACATGACCGTCGAGCAGGCCCTCGGCTATTTCTCCGCCGTGCCGATCGTCGCCCGCAAGCTCGAAACCCTGATGCAGGTCGGCCTCGGTTACATCCGCCTCGGCCAGAGCGCCACCACCCTGTCGGGCGGCGAAGCCCAGCGCGTCAAGCTGGCGCTGGAACTGTCCAAGCGCGACACCGGCCGCACCCTCTACATCCTCGACGAACCGACCACCGGCCTGCACTTCGCCGACATCGAGATGCTCCTCACCGTGCTGCATCGCCTGCGCGACCACGGCAATACGGTTGTCGTCATCGAGCACAACCTCGACGTCATCAAGACCGCCGACTGGCTGATCGACCTCGGCCCCGAGGGAGGCAACGGCGGCGGCACCATCGTCGGCTGCGGTGCCCCCGAACTCATCGCCGCCAACCCGGCCAGCCACACCGGCAAGTACCTGGGCAAGCTGCTGGCACCCACCTGAAAAAGGCGCAAAGGCCCGCCAGCAGCGGGCCTAGCCCCAAAGGGTATCCCGCCCCTCAACCCTCAGGGGTTGACGAATGGGGTATGATTAAAGTCATAGATAGTTGCAGCGTCCCAGCAGTGGGCGCACGCCCGGAACGCCGGCAGAAGGCTGCCGGCATATTCCATCTGGCGCCACGCCCCCGCGTCGATGATGGTCAACAGCATCGCAGGCAACACATGGCATTACGTAGTGTGGGGGTAGATCCACAAGCAGCAGGCGTCCTGACCGACTCAGGCGGCGTCAGCCCGCCCCCGGATCGAGGGACAAACCTCAACTTCCCGGTCGACCCGGGCACCCGGGCTCTCCTTCAGCTTCTCATGCAGGACCGTCATTACGGCTGCCTCCTGATCGGGCCTGGCAATCGCATTCTCGACGCCAGCGGCTCGGCCGCGCATTTGCTCAAGCGTACCGGCACGATACTGGTCGGCCAGCGTCTCGAGGCCATCGGTCGCCGGGAACCAGCCGCCACAGCTCACGGCACGTTCGTCGTCAGCGGGCCCGAAGGCGACCTTCGCACCCTGACCTGCCAGCAGCTCCCCACCGAAGAACCTGGCCTGCAGGTGCTCGTCCTGCGTGCCGACGCCCCGCTGGCACCCGAGCCCGGCCCGGCAGCGTGGGCAGGCGCCGAAGCCTTTTTCCACAGCATCGACCGGAGCACCCGCGCCGTCCTGTGGGTCAGCGATCCCGCACTGGAGAAGTTTCTCTACGTCAGTCCCGCCTTTCGCCATCTGTGGGGGCTGCCATTGAATACCGGCCAGGCGCCGGGAATCTGGCGGGATCCGGTGGTGGAAGAAGACCTGCCCCGGGTGCAGGCCTTTATCGAAGCCCTGAAAGCCGGCCAGATCGCCGAAATGGAAGTCCGCATTCGCCCTCAGGACGGCCCGGTCCGCTGGCTGTGGGCCCATGCCTGCCCGTGGACCGACAGCCAGCGGCAGGCCCGCGTCACCGGTCTGGTCGCCGACATCACCACCCGTCGCCAGGAAAACGGGGAAGCCCGCTGGGGGGACGTCTCAGAAAACGGAAAATAAAGCACGTTAAGCCCATTGCAGACTCTAGATATTGACGAGTACGTCGGGTTTTCTCTTGTTTGAGTTGCCTCTTGTGGTAAGATAGTAATCAATTACTATCTTACAAGGAGTGCTCGTGGACACCCATCCAAAGCATCTGCCGGCCGATGAACGTCGTGCCGTAACTGTCGAGTCCGTCGTGGCGCTTGCCGGTTCACAAAACCCAAGCGAGATAACCACTGCGGCTATCGCTAAACACATGAACTTGACCCAGGGTGCGCTGTTTCGGCACTTCCCGAACAAGGAAGCCATTTGGCAGGCGGTCATGGAGTGGGTAGCAGAGCGCCTATTAGCCAGAATCGATCGATCCGCACAAGGAATCGAGTCGCCCTTGGCAGCCATGGAGGCGATGTTCATGAGTCATATCGAATTCGTAGCTGAGCACCCAGGCGTGCCAAGAATGATGTTTGGTGAGCTTCAGCGTGCCGAATCGACACCGGCCAAGCGCATGGTGCAAACCTTGATTCAGCGCTACGGCGAACGTTTGCATCGTCTCATCGAGAAAGGCAAGGCCAGCGGCGAGTTGTCTCCCTCGCTTGACAACGAGGCGGCGGCAACGCTGTTCATTGGCACGATCCAGGGCTTGGTCATGCAATCGCTGTTGGCGGGTGATGTGGGACGTATGCACCGCGATGCGCCGCGCGTCTTTGCAATTTATCGGCGTGGCATAAGGAGTGCGCAATGAAAAAGTTACCCTTGCAAGGCCGCACCCTGGCGCTGCTTGCCGTCATCATTCCTTTGCTGGTGCTTTTTATTTATGTCGGTCTGCGATCAGGGCCGCTCGCCCCGGTCGCTGTGACGGTGGCAAGCGTGGAATCACGGGCTATCACACCGGCGCTGTTCGGCATCGGCACGGTGGAGGCGCGCTACACCTACAAGATCGGGCCGACGTTTGCCGGGCGCGTCAAACGCCTGGAGGTGCATGTAGGCGACCAGGTCAAGGCCGGACAGGTGCTCGGCGAGATGGAGCCGGTCGACCTTGATGATCGGGTGCGCTCACAGGAGTCTGTATTCAAGCGGGCGGAAGCGGCTTTGCGCGAGGCAGAAGCCCGGCAAGCCTACGCGCAAACCCAGGCGCGCCGCTATGAGCAATTGTTTGCGGTGCGCTCGACCAGCGAGGAAATCGTCACCACCAAGCGGCAGGAACTGCAGATCGCCGATGCCGCCCTATCCGCCGCTCGGGAAGATATTGCCCGGGCACGCTCCGACCGCGAAGGACTCGTCGCGCAGCGGAGCAATCTGCGCCTGATCGCGCCGGTCGACGGTGTAGTCGCCGTGCGCGATGCCGATCCCGGCACGACCATCGTCGCGGGCCAGGCCGTGGTGGAAGTGATCGACCCCAAGAGTTTGTGGATCAATGTGCGCTTCCACCAGATCAGCGCATCGGGGCTGGCTGGGGGGCTGCCGGCTCATATCGTCCTGCGTTCGCGTGGTGGCCAGACCTTGAAAGGTCGCGTGCTGCGGGTGGAACCCAAGGCCGACGCGGTAACCGAGGAAACGCTTGCCAAGGTGACATTCGATAACAAACCAGAACCTTTGCCACCGGTGGGTGAACTGGCCGAAGTCACGGTTGACTTGCCGGCGCTCCCGGCCGCTCCACTGATCCCCAACGCTGCCGTCCAGCGTGAGGGCGACAAAGTTGGTGTCTGGCAAATCGTGGATGGTGATCTGCATTTCTCCCCGGTCAAGCTCGGTGCTTCCGACCTCAATGGTTACGTGCAGGTGCGCGAAGGGCTCAAGAATGGGGACCAGATTGTGACCTATAGCGAAAAGGCACTGACGGCGCGCAGCCGCATCCATGTGGTCGACCATATCCCAGGAGTGTCACGATGATCAGCCTTGCCGGCCGCGACATTCTCCATGCCTGGGGAAAGTTCGTCTTCACTGGCATCGGGCTGGGTCTGCTGATCGGCGTCACCCTGGTCATGGCCGGGGTGTACCGGGGCATGGTGGACGACGGCAAGGCGCTGCTCGACAACAGTGGCGCCGACCTTTGGGTGGTGCAAAAGGATACTCTGGGTCCTTATGCGGAGTCGTCAAGCCTCAACGATGACGTGTATCGCGCCATCCTCGCCATGCCGGGAGTCGCCCAGGCAGCGAACGTGACCTACCTGACCATGCAGGTACGCAAGGGCGAGAGTGATGTACGCACCATGGTGGTCGGCATCGCGCCCGGCGCGTTGGGGGCTACACCCGGATGGCCTCCTTATCTCGTCGCTGGACGCCAGATCACGCGCGGTCACTACGAGGCTGTGGCCGACATCGCCACCGGCTTCAAACTGGGAGATCGTCTTGCCATTCGCCGAAATCATTACACCGTCGTGGGGCTGACACGGCGCATGGTGTCGTCCAGCGGCGACCCGATGGTATTCATTCCACTCAAGGATGCCCAGGAGGCTCAGTTCCTCAAGGACAACGACGCCCTTTGGCAAAGCCGGCGTCGCACCGAAGCCAACCCGGCCTTCAATCGACCCGGTGTTCCAGGTTTGCTGGATGCCGTGATTGCTTCACAGAGCAGCAACGCGTTCGTCAATACCGTACTGGTCACACTGAAACCTGGCCATGCGCCGGACGAGGTTGCCGAATCCATCCGGCGCTGGAAGCGTTTGACGGTCTACACCCGGGCACAGATGGAAGACATCCTCGTCGGCAAGTTGATCGCCACCTCGGCCAAGCAGATCGGCATGTTCTTAGTGATTCTGGCCATCGTTAGCGCGGCCATCGTTGCCTTCATCATCTATTCGCTGACGATGGACAAAATCCGCGAGATCGCGGTGTTGAAGCTCATCGGCACACGCAACCGAACCATCGCCGCGATGATCATGCAGCAGGCGATCGCCCTGGGCGTGATTGGTTTCGTGGTCGGCAAGATCACAGCCACTTTCTCAGCGCCGCTGTTTCCCAAGTACGTACTGCTGATGCCGTTCGACTCCATCGCCGGTTTTTTCGCCGTGCTCGTGATCTGCGTTCTAGCCAGCATCGTCGCCATTCGCATGGCACTCAAGGTCGATCCGGCCGAAGCCATTGGAGGTTGAGATGAGTGGCAAAGGCATCCACATCGAAAGTTTGAGCAAGCGGTATGGCGATGGTGACACCGCTGTCTTTGCCTTGAAAGACGTGAATATGCATGTTGCGCCAGGTGAAGTGGTGGGGCTGATCGGCCCTTCCGGGTCCGGCAAGAGCACGCTGCTCAAATGTCTGGGTGCGGTGATCGAACCGACCGCTGGTCGCATGACGCTGGGCGATGAAGTGATCTACGACGATGGCTGGAAAGTCCGCGACTTGCGCGCCTTGCGGCGCGACAAGATCGGTTTCGTTTTCCAAGCACCATACCTGATTCCGTTTCTCGATGTCACCGACAACGTGGCGCTGTTGCCGATGCTTGCAGGCGTCGCGAATGGAGAGTCGCGCGCAAAGGCACTGGAATTGCTCACGGCGCTTGATGTGCAACACCGAGCTCGCGCAATGCCCTCGCAACTCTCCGGTGGCGAGCAGCAACGGGTTGCCATCGCGCGCGGATTGGTCAATCGCCCGCCAGTGATCCTGGCCGATGAACCCACTGCGCCGCTGGATTCCGAGCGCGCCATGGCTGTAATCCGCATCCTCAACGACATGGCCCGCAAGTTCGAGACCGCCATCATCGTCGTCACCCATGACGAAAAGATCATCCCGACCTTCAAGCGCATCTACCACATCCGCGACGGTGTAACCCATGAGGAAGCTGGCGAAGGGCGGGAGTTCGAATGAGAGAACGATTGAATTACAGGAGAATTTCATGACCCACCGCAAACACAGCCACGCATTTGGAACTATCACCCTGACCGTTACGGCCTGCCTGCTTCTATGGGGTTTTCAGTTGCCAGCTTGGGCTGGTGACGCTACCCAGGTTGAGCCACTGGCGCTACGCAAGATCATGCAGGAACTCGGGCGCAACATGCAGGCTATTACCGGTGCGATTTCGCAGGAGGAATGGGTTCAGGTCGTTCAGCTCGCCCCAAAAGTTGCTGCACACCCCGAGCCACCGCTTACTGAAAAAATGCGCATCCTTGCTTACCTCGGCGCTGATGCGACCAAGTTCAGAAACTTTGACGCGCAGACTCACGAGGCGGCGCTGGCCATGAAGCTGGCTGCTGCGAGCAGCGACGGCAAGGCGGTGATCCAATCATTCGCCCACGTGCAGGAAAGCTGCTTGGGCTGCCACCAAGCTTTCCGTAAACCTTTCGTGGAGCATTTTTATGGAGCACGCTAAAACATGCCAGCGCCCCATCAGCCTCGAAAGACGGCTTGCGGCAACTTACCTGGTAGCTGGTCTGATCACCGCCGGTCTGGCCGGCTGCGCCGCTGGCCCTGATTTTAAGCGTCCCACCGCACCCGATGTGGCTCGCTACACTGCAATACCAGTGGCTGATAGAACCGCGTCCGCTCCCACGCAGTTCGGCGAAACACAACGTCTAGTCGAAGGGCTTCCGATCGAAACGCAATGGTGGCAAAGCTTGGGTTCATCCGCACTCGACGGACTGATAAACGAAGCTTTCCATGTCAGCCCGACGCTGGCGAGCATCAGCGCCAATTTGCGACACGCGCAGGAGCTTCTTGCCGCACAGGCGGGCTCGACGCAATATCCACAGGTAGATGTCGCACTGGGATCTCAGCGCCAGCAAATGAGTCCCAGTAGCCAAGGGTTGAGCGGAGACGCACGTCAATTCAGCCTCTACAACGCCAGCGTTGGCGTGCATTACAACCTCGATCTGGCTGGCGGCAACCGGCGCGCACTCGAAGCCTTGGCTGCTCGCGCCGACTACCGTCGCTTCGAACTGAATGCTGCGCGCCTGGCCCTTGCCGGCAACATGGCAACCGCTGCCATTACCCGAGCACGCCTCGCCGCGCAACTAGAAGCCACTACTGCCATTTTGCGCGTGCAGGATGAGCAACTGCGCCTAGCCCATGAACGCGTGCGTATCGGTCAGGCCTCACCTGATGAAGCGTTGAGCCTACAAGCTCAGGCGGAGCAAACGCGGGCAGAACTGCCTGCGCTGCGTAAACAACTGCAACAAACCGAACATCTACTGGCGGTGCTAGCCGGTCGTGCCCCAGGCACGGGTGGCATCCCGGCCTTCACTCTGGCCGATTTCACTCTACCCGTCGAGATGCCGCTCGTCGTGCCCTCAGAACTGGTGCGCCGCCGACCGGATATCCAGGCGTCAGAGGCGCTGTTGCATGCGGCCAATGCAGACTATGGTGTGGCTGTCGCCAAGCTCTACCCACAGATCAACCTGAGCGCCAACCTTGGTTCTCAGGCGCTGACCACCGGTGCCCTGTTCGGTGGTGGCTCGGCAGTGTGGGGCCTGGTTGCGCAGCTCACCCAGCCTCTTTTTAATCCAGGGCTACCCGCTGAAAAAAGAGCGGCGCTCGCCGCTTTTGATGCCGCCGTAGCCAATTACCAGAGCGTCGTATTGGAGTCTTTGCGTAACGTCGCCGACACCCTGCGCGCGGTGGAAAGCGATGCACAAACTTTGACTGCCCTCGCTGCCGCTGATATGGCTGCACAGGCCTCCTTGCAGTCGGTCGAGCGGCAATACCGGCTGGGCGCGGCCAGCTACCTGCAACTGCTCATCGCGCAGCAACAGGCACAGTCAATCCGGATCAATATGGTTGCGGTCCAGGCACAACACCTAGTCGATAGTGTTGCTTTATATCAGGCCCTGGGAGGTGGTGTCAGTTAAGACTATACCCTAACCTGGTGTCAGATGTTGAGCACAAACAACGTCAGAGTAGGGTATTAATTTATATTTATTGACACATTCAGCCAAGGGTAATAGATTTCATCCTGACATTTTTACCTTTGGAGGCATCTTGCAAGGTCAACGTATCGGCTACGTTCGCGTCAGCAGCTTCGACCAGAATCCTGATCGACAACTGGAACAAATAGAAGTCGGCAAGGTATTCACCGATAAGGCTTCAGGCAAGGACACACAACGTCCCGAACTTGAAAGGCTGCTGGCCTTCGTCCGCGAGGGCGACACCGTGGTGGTGCATAGCATGGACAGGTTGGCACGCAACCTTGATGACCTGCGCCGCATCGTCCAAGGGCTGACACAACGGGGCGTGCGCATGGAGTTCGTCAAAGAAGGGCTAACGTTCACCGGCGAGGACTCACCGATGGCCAATCTGATGCTGTCGGTCATGGGAGCCTTTGCTGAGTTCGAGCGCGCTCTGATCCGCGAACGTCAGCGCGAGGGAATCGTGCTGGCTAAGCAGCGCGGGGCCTACCGGGGACGAAAGAAATCGCTGAACAGCGAACAAATTGCCGAGTTGAAACGGCGAGTTGCGGCAGGCGACCAGAAAACCTTGGTGGCCCGTGACTTCGGCATCAGCCGCGAAACCTTGTACCAGTACCTGCGGGAAGACTGACCATGCCACGCCGCTCAATCCTGTCCGCCACCGAGCGCGAAAGTCTGCTGACACTGCCAGATGCCAAAGACGAACTGATACGGCACTACACGTTCAACGAAACCGACCTGTCGGTGATCCGTCAGCGTCGCGGCGCCGCGAATCGATTGGGCTTCGCCGTGCAGCTTTGCTACTTGCGATTCCCTGGCATCTTCTTGGGCGTCGATGATCCTCCATTTCCGCCCCTGCTGCGCATGGTGGCCGCACAACTCAAGGTGCCGGTGGAAAGCTGGAACCATTACGGCCAGCGCGAGCAGACACGGCGGGAGCACTTGGTCGAGCTGCAAACGGTGTTTGGATTCAAGCCCTTCACCATGAGTCATTACCGGCAAGCCGTGCATACATTGACCGAACTGGCCTTGCAAACAGACAAAGGCATTGTGCTGGCCAGCACCCTTGTTGAAAACCTGCGGCGGCAGAGCATCATCCTACCCGCCATGAATGCCATCGAGCGCGCAAGCGCCGAGGCCATTACCCGTGCCAACCGAAGCATCCATGCGGCATTGGCCGATTCCTTGATACCTGTCCATCGCCAGCGCCTGGACGAACTGCTCAAGCGCAAGGATGGTAGCAAAATGACGTGGCTAGCGTGGCTGCGCCAATCGCCCGCCAAGCCGAACTCGCGCCACATGCTTGAACACATCGAACGCCTCAAAGCCTGGCAGGCGCTTGACCTACCTGCTGGCATCGAACGGCAGGTACACCAAAACCGCTTGCTCAAGATCGCCCGCGAAGGCGGCCAGATGACGCCCGCCGACCTGGCCAAGTTCGAGTCGCAGCGGCGTTACGCCACCTTGGTAGCACTGGCCATCGAGGGCATGGCCACCGTCACTGATGAAATCATCGACCTTCACGACCGTATCATCGGCAAGCTGTTCAATGCGGCCAAGAACAAGCATCAACAGCAGTTCCAGGCTTCCGGCAAGGCGATCAACGACAAGGTGCGGATGTATGGGCGCATCGGTCAGGCGCTGATTGAAGCCAAACAAAGCGGCGGCGATCCGTTCGCCGCCATCGAAGCGGTCATGCCGTGGGACACCTTCGCCGCCAGCGTCACCGAGGCGCAAACGCTGGCGCGGCCTGCCGATTTTGATTTCCTGCACCATATCGGCGAGAGTTACGCCACGCTGCGCCGCTATGCGCCGCAGTTCCTGGACGTGCTCAAACTGCGCGCCGCGCCCACCGCCAAGGGTGTGCTCGATGCCATCGACGTGCTGCGCGGCATGAACAGCGACAGCGCGCGCAAGGTGCCCGCCGATGCGCCAACCGCATTCATCAAGCCGCGCTGGGCAAAGCTGGTTCTGACCGACGAGGGTATTGACCGGCGTTACTACGAGTTATGCGCCCTGTCGGAGCTGAAGAACGCACTGCGCTCTGGTGATGTTTGGGTGCAGGGTTCGCGCCAGTTCAAGGACTTCGACGAATACCTGGTGCCGATCGAGAAGTTCGCCACCCTGAAGCTGGCCAGCGAATTGCCACTGGCCGTGGCCACCGACTGCGACCAATATCTGCATGACCGACTGGAATTATTGGAGGCGCAACTCGCCACAGTCAACCGCATGGCGGCGACCAACGACTTACCGGACGCCATCATCACCACTGCATCGGGCCTGAAGATCACGCCGCTGGACGCAGCGGTGCCAGACGCCGCGCAAGCCTTGATTGACCAGTCGGCGATGTTGCTGCCGCACCTCAAGATCACCGAGTTGCTGATGGAGGTCGATGAATGGACGGGCTTCACGCGCCACTTCACACACCTGAAGACCGGCGACACGGCCAAGGACAAAACCTTGCTGATGACGACGATTCTGGCTGATGGTATCAATCTTGGGCTCACCAAGATGGCCGAGTCCTGCCCTGGCACCACCTACGCCAGGCTGTCTTGGCTGCAAGCCTGGCACGTTCGCGACGAAACCTATTCGACGGCGCTGGCCGAGCTGGTGAACGCACAGTTTCGACAACCCTTCGCCGGAAACTGGGGCGACGGCACCACGTCATCGTCGGACGGCCAGAACTTCCGAACCGGCAGCAAGGCAGAGAGCACCGGGCATATCAATCCGAAGTATGGAAGTAGCCCTGGGCGGACGTTCTATACCCATATCTCCGACCAATACGCGCCCTTCAGCGCCAAGGTGGTCAACGTCGGCTTGCGCGACTCGACCTATGTGCTCGATGGCCTGCTGTACCACGAGTCTGACTTGCGTATCGAGGAACACTACACCGACACGGCGGGCTTCACCGATCATGTGTTCGGCCTGATGCACTTTCTGGGATTCCGGTTCGCGCCGCGCATCCGCGACCTGGGCGACACCAAGCTGTTCATTCCCAAGGGCCATACTGCCTACGATGCACTCAAGCCGATGATTAGCAGCGACAGGCTGAACATCAAGGCTATTCGCGCTCATTGGGATGAAATCCTACGGCTGGCCACTTCGATCAAGCAGGGCACGGTGACGGCCTCGCTGATGCTGCGCAAGCTCGGCAGCTATCCGCGCCAAAACGGCTTGGCCGTCGCCCTGCGCGAGCTGGGGCGCATCGAGCGCACGCTGTTCATTCTGGATTGGCTGCAAAGCGTGGAGCTGCGCCGCCGCGTCCATGCGGGGCTGAATAAGGGCGAGGCGCGCAACGCGCTGGCCAGGGCGGTCTTCTTCTACCGATTGGGTGAAATCCGCGACTGCAGTTTTGAGCAGCAGCGCTACCGGGCCAGCGGCCTCAATCTGGTGACGGCGGCCATCGTGTTGTGGAACACGGTCTATCTGGAGCGTGCCACCAGTGCTTTGCGTGCCCACGGCAAGGCGCTGGACGACACGTTGCTGCAATATCTGTCCCCGCTGGGGTGGGAGCATATCAACCTGACCGGCGATTACCTATGGCGCAGCAGTGCCAAGGTCGGTGCGGGGAAGTTCAGGCCATTGCGACCGCTGCCACCGGCTTAGCGTGCTTTATTTTCCGTTTTCTGAGACGACCCCTAAGCGTGCGAGCGGCACAGCGTCGGATGGATATGCCGAGGTTCTTGGTCACCTCCTTGGCAGGCACGCCACCGGCCTCAGAGAGTTTCGATGCAAAAATAAATCTGACGTCATTTATGGCATGGTGATAAGATCAGACCGGATACATAGATTTCGGGCTCACGGGGAGGAAATAATGATCGGTTCTGTTGGTTCGTATTCCGCAGCCCAAACAGGGGGCACGTCGGGCCTCAAGGCGGCTTCGGCGACCGGTCAGGTTTCTGAGGCATCGGAAAATCAGGGGGCATCAGGTTCCCAAGGTGGCGGTACGCTGACCATTTCCACTCTGGCCCAACAGCTGGCCGCGAGCGCCAGTCGTGCCGAAGAGCGGGATAAGACACTCACCCGTTCGGAATTGGCAGACAAGGCAAAGACTGCTTTGAGTCAGATTCAGGGCGATACTTACTTCGCCAACAAAGCCAAGCACGATAGTGAAGTGCCCAAAACGAACGACCCAGAATTATTGGCTAGAGCCAAGCAGGCGACGGCGTACGTTAATAGTGCGGCCAGAGGCGGAAATTCTGAGAAAAATCCCTTTGCCGGTTTATCACGAGAGCAATTGGCAAACATCGTTTATGACGATAGCGGGACCTACACAGTCAATGAACGAAGAGCAGCTTCTTATGAAGCCGATCGTCAAGAAGAAGAATGGCGTGTAAAGGTTACAACCCAAGCCATGAACGAATACAACAGCACGGGGAAACTGACCAATTTCTTCAAATCCGTACTCGATCACTTCAAGGAACTACCAGCGATCGAACAAGCGCAATATCCAAAAGATTATGCCGCCGATCTACAGTCCAAGATCGATCTGGACTTTAACTATCGAACCCACCAAGCAGAGGGTAAAGACAAAGACCCCATGAGCCTGATCGAAATGCTATTCGAGCAAAGCCCACAACAAACCAATGAATTGCCCCAAGAGCCGAAAAACACCACTGACTCACCAACCGTAAGGAGTAATCCATGAAATTGTTGCCAAAACTGCTCGCCGCCACCTCTATTTTTGCCGCCACAGCCGCGATTGCTGGTCCGCCAGTAACAGTTACTTAGCTGTCTTGGCTGCAAGCCTGGCATGTCCGCGACGAAACGTATTCGACGGCGCTGGCCGAGCTGGTGAACGCGCAGTTTCGGCAACCCTTCGCCGAAAACTGGGGTGACGGCACCACGTCATCGTCGGACGGTCAAAACTTCAGAACCGGCAGCAAAGCAGAGAGTACCGGGCACATCAACCCGAAATATGGAAGCAGTCCTGGGCGGACGTTCTATACCCATATCTCGGACCAATACGCGCCCTTCAGCGCCAAGGTAGTCAACGTCGGCCTGCGCGACTCGACCTATGTGCTCGATGGCCTGCTGTACCACGAGTCCGACTTGCGCATTGAGGAGCACTACACCGACACGGCGGGCTTCACCGATCATGTCTTCGCCTTGATGCACCTGTTGGGCTTTCGCTTCGCACCGCGCATCCGCGACCTTGGCGACACCAAGCTGTTCATTCCCAAGGGTGATACTGCCTACGACGCGCTCAAGCCGATGATTAGCAGCGACAGGCTGAACATCAAGGCGATTCGCGCCCATTGGGATGAAATTCTACGGCTGGCCACTTCGATCAAGCAGGGTACGGTGACGGCCTCGCTGATGCTGCGCAAGCTCGGCAGCTATCCACGCCAGAACGGCTTGGCCGTCGCCCTGCGCGAGCTGGGACGCATCGAGCGCACGTTGTTCATCCTCGACTGGCTGCAAAGCGTGGAACTGCGCCGCCGTGTGCAGGCCGGACTCAACAAGGGCGAGGCACGCAACGCGTTGGCCAGGGCGGTGTTCTTCAACCGGCTGGGCGAAATCCGCGACCGCAGCTTTGAACAGCAACGTTACCGGGCCAGCGGCCTCAACCTGGTGACAGCAGCCATCGTGTTGTGGAACACCGTCTATCTGGAAAGGGCTGCGAATGCATTGCGCAACCACGGACAGGGCGTCGATAACGCGCTGTTGCAATATCTATCGCCGCTGGGCTGGGAGCACATCAACCTGACCGGCGATTACCTCTGGCGCAGCAGCGCCAAGGTCGGTGCGGGGAAGTTCAGGCCGCTACAGCCGCTGCCAAAGTCTTAACGTACTTTAAATTCCGTTTTCTGAGACGACCCCGCTGGGAAGCCTTGCTGCGGGAAGGACACCACCGCATCAAAAACAGCCTGCAAGGACTCGCCGCCCTGCTGCATCGCCACGCCGGCAGCGCCGGAGAGCAAGCCGCGGTACTCACCGAAGCGGTCGGGCAGGTCCGTGCCATCGCCGCAGTCCATGACCTCTACAGCCGCCAGGGCCAGCCGCCGGTAACCCTTGCCGAACTCCTTGACACCCTCGTGAAGAGCGTCGATGGACTTTACCCCGAGCACTCGCCGATTGAACGGATCCCGGCCTCCGGCATCGACAACACCGCCATTCCATCCAGTGAAGTCGTTCCGCTGGCGATCATTGTCAATGAACTGCTGACCAACGCCGCCAAACATGGCTCGCCCGGCACCTCGCCCCAGGACATGATCCGGGTACACACCCGGGCAGATGAAAACGGCATCAGCCTGCGCATCGACAATCCGGGCAGCCTGCCCGCCGGCTTCGATTTTGACGATCGGCAAGGCCTCGGCAACGGGCTGCAGCTCATGGCCGCGCTGCTCAACCCGCCTCACACCGACCTGAGCCTCCGGCAGGTCACACCACAAACCGTAAGCGCCACACTGCACCTCGCGCGCCCCCCGATCCGGCCACAGCACAACCTCAGCCATGTGCCCTGACAACCTGCCTTTCCGCCACCACCTGCTGCTGGTCGAAGACGACCGCCTGTTCTCTGCAACCCTGAGCCTCGCTCTCGAAGACGCCGGCTACGCGGTGACCGTGACGGCCACCACCGGGGAAGCCCTTGACGTACTGGCGCAGCACAGCTTCGAGCTGGCCATCGTCGACGAAGGCCTCCCCGGCGGCTCCGGACTGGATCTTGCCCCCCTGCTGCGGGAGCGCTTCCATGTGCCCTTCTTCTTTCTCACCGGCAGCGACTTCGGTGCTTGCGTGGACAGAGCCATCGGCGAAGGCGCCCTCGCCTACCTGGTCAAACCGGTTAACGTGGCACAACTCAAGCCGATGATCGCCACGGCCCTTGCCCGCAGTGCCGACCTGGCCGGCCTGCGCAAAACCCGCGATCAGCTGCAGACCGCCCTCGACCAGGAGCGGGACGTCAGCATTGCCACCGGCATCGTCATGGCACGCGTCGACCTGGGCCGCGCCGAAGCCTTCGAATTCCTGCGCCGGGCCGCCCGCTCAAGCCGCCGCAAACTGGCCGATGTAGCCCACGACCTGATCGAAAGCCGTGGCTCAGCCCTAAAGACGGACGCATTCATGCCGTAAAAACCGGAGACATTTCGGGCCCTGCCCCTGCCCCTGACTCAATACGGCCGCTCCCCAACCACCGGAGAGCGGCGTAAACCAGCGGGGCATCATGATCGCCAATTCGGACCACACACCAGAATCCGGCGCGGAATCCATCTACCTGAACAGCAAGGTCGCAGGCATCACCCAGATGCTCGCCCATGCTGTGGAACAGACCGACGACGCGGTGATGATCACCCGTGCCGACGGCATAATCGAATACGTCAACCCGGGTTTCGAGCGCATTACCGGCTACCGGGCCTGCGACGTCATCGGCCGCAATCCGGGCTTTCTGCGCTCGGGCATGCACCCGCCGATCTTCTACAGCGAAATCTGGCGAACCATCCGCCGCGGCGAGTCGTTTCGCAGCGTGTTCACCAACCGGCACTTCAGCGGCGAACTCTACTTCGAAGAAAAAACGATCAGCCCGATCCGCGGCAGTGACGGCACGATCAGCCACTTCGTGGCCACCGGCAAGGACGTCACCCAACGCATCAGCGTCGAGCGGCGCCTCGAATACCTCGCCAACTACGACGCCCTCACCGGCCTGCCCAACCGCAGCCTGCTCCATGATCGCCTGACCCAGGCCATTCAGCGGGCCCACCGCAACGGCAAGGCGGTGGCCGTGCAATTTGTCGACCTCGACCGCTTCAAGCTCATCAACGACACCCTCGGCCACAACATCGGCGACCGCGTGCTCATCGAGGCAGCCACCCGCCTGCGCCATTGCCTGCGCGCCACCGACACCGTAGCCCGCCTGGGTGGTGACGAATTCGTCCTGATCCAGGAAGACGTGGACCACCCCGACGCGGTCGAACAAGTGGCCCGCAAGATCCTCGACACCTTCGCCGCCCGTTTTGCAGCCGGCACCCACAGCCTTTTCGTCAGTGCCAGCATCGGTCTCGCCCTCTACCCGGACGACGGGCTCAGCCCCGACGAACTGCTGATGCGCGCCGACCTGGCCATGTACCGCGCCAAGGAAGGCGGGCGCAACAGCTTCCGCTTCTTCGAGGCCGCCATGGACGCCAACGCCATGCGCACCCTGACCCTCGGCGTAGCCATTCGCGGAGCCCTCGAAAACCGCGAATTCAGCCTCGTGTACCAACCCATCATCGACACCCGCACCCACCGCGCTGTCGCCGTGGAAGCCCTGTTGCGCTGGCACTCCCCCGATCACGGCACCGTACCGCCAGACCACTTCATCCCGCTTCTCGAAGAAAACGGACTCATCGTTCCCGTGTCCCGCTGGGCCCTGCGCGAAGCCCTGCGGCAGGTACGCGCCATGCAGGAAGCCGGCCAGCCCGAACTGCGCCTCGCCTTCAACCTCTCGAGCCGCCAGTTCCGCGACGTGGGCCTGCTGCAGGACGTCACCGCCGCACTCGATGAACTCGACTTCACCCCACGCCTGCTCGAACTCGAACTCACCGAAAGCGCACTGATGGACAACCCGGAAGCCTCCGCCGCCGTGCTCGAAGCCCTGCGCACGCACGGAATCCGGATGGCCGTGGACGACTTCGGCACCGGCTACTCGTCCCTTGCCTACCTGATGTGCTTCCCGGTACGCACCCTCAAGATCGACCGCAGCTTCGTCCATGGCATGGAACACAGCCACGAAGCCGCCACCATCGTGCGCGCCATCGCCTCCCTGGCCGGCAGCCTAGGGCTGGAGGTGATCGGCGAAGGCGTCGAGAACCTCGCCCAGCTCGCCCTGCTGCAGGAACTCGGCTGTCATCAGGTGCAAGGTTTTCTGTTCAGCCGCCCACTCCCCGCCGCCGAACTGCCCCCACCCTTCAACAACAGAGAACAGCACCAAAGAAAATGAAAAAACTGACCACCGCCGCCCGCCTGATTCTTGGCTTCGGCCTTGTCCTGGCACTGCTGATCATCAGCAACGGACTGGCCTTTCAGCGCCTCAGCCTGCTCAACACGTCCGTCGAAGGAATCGTCGATCGGGACTGGCGCCGCGCCGCCCTCGCCGGTGAAATCCAGGGCCTCGCCAACGCCAGCACGCGCACCGTCCTCGGCCTGCTCCACACCACCGAACGCCAGCCTGGCCTGCAACTCATCGCCAGCAACCGCGACCTCATCACCCGCAAGCTCGACGAACTCGAAGCCCTCACCACCGAAGCGGAAGGCCGCAACCTGGTCAGCGAAATCCGCGACAAGCGCAAGGTTTTCGCCACTTCCTTCTCCGCGGTACTGAAGCAGATGGAAGCCGGCAACGATGCCGAAGCCTCCCGCCTGGTCGTCAGCGAAACCATGCCGGCCCTCGACGCCATCCTCGCCACCATGGAGCGCCTGCTCAACTTCCAGAGCCAGATGGTGGACAAGGCCGGCCAAGAATCACGAGCCGCCTACACCTCCTCCCGCACACTGCTGATCATCGTCCTCATGGCGGGCTGCGCCGCCACCCTCGCCCTGGCCCGCTGGATCACCCTGTCGGTCACCCGCCCCCTCGGCGGCGAACCTGACGACGTCAAGGAGATCGCCGAGCGCATCGCCGCCGGTGACCTGAGCGGCCCCATCCATGTTCGCCCCGGCGACACCGACAGCGTGGTGGCCGCCATGCATACCATGCAGAGCAACCTGCGCGACATGGCCAGCCAACTTGGCGACAACGCCGACAATCTCTCTGCAGCCGCCCGCGAACTGTCCATCAACGCCAACCGGATCAGCCACAGCACCGAACAGCAAAGCGAATCGGCGTCGTCGATGGCCGCCGCCGTCGAAGAAGTCACGGTAAGCATCGCCCACGTTTCCGACCGCGCCGACGACGCTCACGCCATCACCACCGAAACCGGCCACCTCGCCGCCGAAGGCCGCCAGGTCATCGACAACAACGTAACCGAAATGGGGTGCATCTCCGACACCGTCGGCAACGCCGCCCGCGTCATCGAAGCCGCCGGCGTGCAGGCCGAAGCCATCTCCTCCATCGTCGCGGTGATCCGCGGCGTCGCCGACCAGACCAACCTCCTCGCCCTCAACGCCGCCATCGAAGCGGCCCGGGCCGGCGAACA
>NZ_SDKK01000005.1:44323-214221 GCF_008107625.1 Zoogloea oleivorans | reverse complement strand
TCGCCGCCATCGAAGGCCGCGCCGCGCGCGCGCCGGTGATCGACTTCCTGGCCGACTTTGGCACCCGCGAAGCCCAGGCCCTGCAGGACGACCCCGACAGCGGCGCCGACTTCCAGCTCATCGACCAGATCGTCAGCCACCTGGCCGACCTGGGCGCCGCCGAGCAACTGCCCCTGATGGCCGAATGGTTCACCGCCGGCCTCATCGACACCAGCTATGTCGACCCGCAGGACGTGCTCGCCGACGCCCAGCGCAAGCCCGCCGAATGCCTCGCCGCCCTGCGCGCCGCCGGCCACGGCCTCATCGACGAACTGCTACCCGAGATCGCCGCCTGGCCGGACATCCACCACATGCCGCCGGTATCGCTGCCGCCGATTCCCCTCGGCGCCATCCGCGACCCCATCGTCCGCGACGGCGACAAGGTCGGCCGCAACGACCTGTGCCCCTGTGGCAGCGGCCGCAAGTACAAGAAGTGCCACGGCGCCAACTAGCCGACTCCGCTTCATCGCCATCGGGCCGACGCAATGCGTCGGCTATCATTGCGCCCTCGTCTGTTTCCGGAAACACACCATGACCGACACCACGCCCGAAGTCCCTGCCACTGCCACTGAAGCCAGCACCGGTTTCGACCTGGACGACTTCGAGGTGCGCGTCCTCGCGGTGCTCATCGAGAAATCCTTCGTCACCCCCGACACCTACCCCCTGTCGGTCAATGCCCTGCTCACCGGCTGCAACCAGCTCACCGGACGCGAGCCGGTCATGAGTCTGTCCGAGTCCACCGTGCTTGGCACGCTGCAGCGCCTCGCCGAACGTGGCCTCGTCACCCAGCGTCACCAGGCCAACGCCCGCGTCTCCAAGTGGGAACACCAGATCCGCCTGCGCCACTCCCTCACCCCGCCGATGCAGGCCGTGCTCACCATCCTCATGCTGCGCGGCGCCCAGACGGTCGGCGAGATCCGTGCCCGCTGCGAGCGCATGCACGCCTTCGCCTCGCCGGCTGACGTGGAAGACGTGCTCGAGCGCCTCGGCGACAAGGGCATGGCCATCCAGTTGCCCAAGGCCCCCGGCACCAAGGAAGCCCGCTACACCCATCTGATGAGTGGTGAAGCCGCTGCCGCCCAGCACCAGCACGCCTTCGACACCAGCTCGGAAGGTGGCGCACCGCGCGGCAGCCGGGTCAGCGAACTCGAAGAAGAAGTCCGCCGTCTGCGCCAGCAGGTCGAATGGCTGACCAGCGAGTTCGAAGCCTTCCGCAACGAGTTCAAGTAACCCGCTTCAGGTAGCACAGCATGTTCGTTCACCCCCAGTTCGACCCCATCGCCCTCTCCATCGGCCCGCTGGCCGTGCGCTGGTACGGCCTCATGTACCTCACCGCCTTCATCCTCTTCGTGGTGCTCGGCCGGGTGCACGCCCGCCGTCGCCCCGACCAGGGCTGGAACGCGCAGCAAATCGACGACCTGCTGTTCTACGGGGTTTTGGGGGTGATCCTTGGCGGACGCCTCGGTTACGTGCTGTTCTACAAGCCGGCTTACTACCTGGCCCACCCGGCCGAAATCCTCGCCGTGTGGCAGGGCGGCATGGCCTTTCACGGGGGCTTCCTCGGGGTGCTCGTGGCCATGTGGCTGTTCGGCCGCAAGACCCAGCGGCCGTGGCTGGCCGTCACCGACTTCATCGCCCCGCTGGTGCCCCTGGGCCTGGCTGCCGGGCGGCTCGGCAACTTCATCAACGGCGAACTCGTCGGCCGCGTGACCGATGTGCCGTGGGCGATGATCTTTCCGCAGGTGGACACGCTGCCGCGCCACCCGTCCCAGCTCTACCAGTTCGCCCTCGAAGGCGTCAGCCTGTTCTTCGTGCTGTGGTGGTTCGCCAGCAAGCCGCGGCCGCGCGGGCTGATTTCGGCGGTCTTCCTGATCGGCTACGGCCTATTCCGCTCCATCGCCGAATTCGGCCGCGAGCCCGACGACTTTCTCGGCCTGCTCACCTTCGGCCTGTCGATGGGCCAGTGGCTGAGCCTGCCGATGATCCTCACCGGCATCGGCATGGCCGTATGGGCGGTAAAACGCAACAACAACTGACACCCCTGTGGGTCGGACTTCAGTCCGACTCGACCGGCTGAACCCGACCTACAGGAAGTGGCGCAGCCCCAGCAGCACGCCCATCCCGACGATGAACGGCAGCCACGGATTACGTGACACCTGCGTCGCCAGCACCGCAGCAAACGCTGCCGCCAGCTTGGGGTTGAGCACCTCCACCACGCCGCCCACCAGCACCACATCAGGCACCACAATGGCGGCCAGCGCCGCTGCCGGTGCATAGCGCAGCGCCTTCTGCAGCCCTTCCGGCAGGCTGGCCCGCTCACCCAAGATGATGAAACTGCCTCGCGGCAGGGTCGTGGCCAAGCCAATCAGGATGAAGACGATCCACAGGGTCCAGTCGTAAGTCATCGCGCCGCCCCCTGCCAGCGCTCCGCAGCGAAACCGGCCGCAATGCCACCGATGATTGCCACGATCACCCCCAGGCGCAACGGCATCCCGCGCAGCAGCACCGCCAGCGTGCCGCCGGTAAGCGCCGCCAGCAGCATCGGACGCAGCCGGGCCATCGGCACCAGCAGCACGATCAGCGCGATGGTCGCCATGAACTCCAGCGACCAGCTCTTCGGAATCGAGCCCGCCGCCATCACCCCGCAAAAGGCAAAGACCTGCCACAACAGCCACGACCACAGCGACGGCGCCAGGTAATAGCCCAGCCGCCAGCGCGGGTCCTCATGGGAGAGCATCTTTTCAAGGCAGGTGGCGAACACCCCGTCGGTCAGCAGATGTCCCGCCAGCCAGCGCTCCGCCCGCGGCACCCCGTGGAAGCCCCGCGCCAGCGCCGCGCTGAAGATGATGAAACGCAGGTTGAGGACGAAGGCCGTCACCACGATCAGCCACACCGGCGAACCGGCGGCGATCAGCGGCAAAGTGCCGAGCTGCGCCGTACCGGCAAACACAATGACGTTCATGCCCATCGCCTGCAGCGGGGTAAAGCCCACGCCGCCCATGGTCATGCCGGTCACCAGCGCCCACGGGATCAGCCCTACCGACAGCGGCAGGAAAACCCGGAATCCTTCCCGCGCCCCTTCCCGGAAACTCGGGGACATGCGTGATCCTTTGAGATTGAAGCCGCCGAACTTAGCACGCTGCGCCCGAAACGACTGCATTGATAAATTGATTCGGGCGGGACTCTTGGCAGCACGCCCGAAGTGGGTCAAAGTTCTCAATCAAGGACAAGGAAACCCGCCTCATGACATCGCAGCCAAACAACCCCCTGCACGGCCTCACCCTCGAACAAATACTGACCGAACTGGTCGATCGCTACGGCTGGGAAAGCCTCGGTGCGGTCATCAACATCAACTGCTTCAATCATGAACCCAGCATGAAATCGAGCCTCAAGTTTCTGCGCCGCACACCGTGGGCAAGGGAGGAAGTGGAAGCTCTCTACCTGCGTGGTCGACGCTGAGCCTCCGCGCGGAAATCGCTGCAGTTGTCTGCCACTCTGCCGTAAATGGTAAATACTGCAAATTCGCAGCAACCTGAAAGCCGCCAGGAACCCCCATTGAGGATGACCCGTCTGCCGCAGCGACGACTGATTGCATCGGCACTGGCCCTGCTGGTGTCCGCGGCAGGCCATGCGGGCGAACTGCCGGATTGCTCGCGCCCCCTGAGCCTGGCCCTGCACGAACACGGGCTCCTTTATTCACGCCAGTCTGGCGAAGGTATCGACCGGGACATTGCCGACGAACTGATCCGCCGTAGCGGCTGCACGATTAACGTAACGGTCCTGCCCAGGGCGCGGATCTGGCAACTGATCGAATCGGGCGGGCTGGATTTCAGCCTGTCCGGCATCACCAGTGAAAGTCGTGAGCGCTTCGCCGCCTTCGCCTGGTATTTCTCCAACAAGTACTACCTCCTGGTACGCCGGGATGCCGGTGTGCAGCGCGTCGGCGACTTCACCAAGAACCCCGACCTGCGCCTCGGCGCCATTCGCAGCTTTCGCTACAGCCCGACGGCCAATCGCCTAGTGGACAGTCTCGACGCCGAGCAGCGGGTGAGCTTCGCCTCCAGCCTGACGCCACTGTACGAAATCCTGCTCGCCAATCAGGTGCAGGGCATGATCATCGAGCCCTTCGACTACCCGGCCCTGGAAAGCAGCCACATCCGTACCCAGACCACCATCCTGGAGTTCGACGACCCGCCGGTGCCCCACGGACTGATCATGTCAAAGCGCAGCCTGCCGCCGCGGGAACAGGCAAAGTGGCGAGCCCTGGTGGACGACATGCGCGCCGACGGCAGCATCGAGCGAATTTTTGAAAAATACTTCAAACCCGAGCTGGCCCGGGCCATGACGCGATTTTGACGCTGCCACCCAAACTGAAGGCTCTCCTTCTCCCCTTGTGCGTAGGGCTGCTATCCCTCGCCCTGACCGGGTGGTTGTGGCACCACGAGCAACAAACCCTCGACACCAACCTGCGTGCCAATTTCGACTTCAGCGTACGCCAGACCACCAGCCGCATCGAACAGCGACTCGCCGCCTACGAACAGATGTTGCGTGGTGCCCGCGGGCTGTTCAACGCGTCCAGCAACGTGACCCATGCCGATTTCCAGCGCTACGTGGACGCACTGACCGACGGCGGCGACTTTGCCGGCCTGCAGATCATGGTATTCAGCGCACGCCAGGCCGGCAATCCGATGACCGCCCCCATCACCTACGTGGCTCCGAGCACACCTCTGAACCGCAAGGCCCTCAGCCAGAACCTTTACGCCGAACCGGTGCGCCGCGCCGCCATGCTGCAGGCGCGAGACTCCGGCACCATCGCCATCACGCCGAAGGTCCGGCTCCTGATGGACGACGCCCAAACCTTGCCGGGCTTCGCCATGTTTCTGGCGATCTACACCCACAACCACCCCGTGAACAGCCTGGCGGCGCGGCAGGCCAGCCTGTACGGCTGGGTGCACGTGGCCTTCCGGCTCCACGACCTGATGGCCAGCCTGTACGGTGAAGGCACCCCCGGCATTGCCCTGCGCATCTACGACGGCGTGCGCACCGATCCGGAGGGCCTGATGTTCGACTCCCACCCGAACACCGACAAAATCACACCGGTTCATTTCGAGGCCCTCGAATACATCAGCTTCCCCCAGCACAGCTGGACCTTGCAGATCCTCAGCACGCCCGAGTTCGAACAGCGCTACAGCCACGACTCGGCGCATATCATCGCCATCGCCGGCAGTGGCGTGAGCCTGCTGCTGGCCGTCCTCACCTGGCAGCTCGCCACCGGGCGGGCCCGTGCCTTTGCCCGCGCCCAGGCGATGACCCGCGAGTTGCGGGAGAGCGAGGAGCGCATGCGCCACATGGCCCAGCACGACCCCCTGACGCACCTGCCCAACCGTGCCCTGTTCTCCGACCGGCTGCAGGCGGCGCTCGCCCGGGCTCGCCGCGACAGCGCCGGAGCCGGCCTGATGTTCGTGGATCTCGACCATTTCAAGCCGGTCAATGACGCCTATGGCCATGCCGTGGGCGATCACCTGCTGGTCGCCGCCACCAAGCGCATGCGCGACTGCCTGCGCGAATCCGACACCCTGGCCCGGGTCGGCGGCGACGAGTTCGTGGTGCTGCTCCCGCACATCGACACCCGCGACGATGCCCGACTGGTCGCCGAGCGCATCCGCACCTCGCTCGCCCTGCCCTTCCTCATCGACAACCACGCCCTGGCCATCTCCGCCTCGATCGGCATCGGCATCTTCCCCGAGCACGGCAGCGACGACGTGACCCTCATAAAAAGCGCCGACGACGCCATGTACCGGGCCAAGGATGCGGGGCGCGACCGCCTGGTCTTCGCCGATTGACCCCATGGCCGCCGAGTTCCAGGTACCCGTTTACTTCGACTATCTCGCCACCTTCAGCTGGGCTCTGTCCGGCGCCATCGTGGCGCTGCGCAAGCGCTGCGACATCGTCGGCGTGTTCGTCCTGGCGCTCCTCACCTCGGTGGGCGGCAGCATCCTGCGCGACGGCATCTTCCTGCAACGCACCCCGCCGGTGCTGACCGACCCGGTGTATCTGCCGCTGATCACCCTCGCCACGCTGCTCATCGCCCTGCTTCACCAGCACATCATTCACCTGCAGGTGGTGGACAAGCTGGTCAGCACCATCGACGCCATCGGTACGCCGGCCTTTGCAGTAGTCGGCATGCAACTCGCCCTCGACGCCGGCATTCCGCTCCCCGGAGTGATACTGGTGGGTGCCGTGAGCAGCGTCGGCGGCGGCGTGCTGCGCGACGTGATCGTCCGCGAGATCCCCTTCATCCTGCAGGCCGGCCAGTTTTTCGCGCTGGTGGTGCTCCTCGCCTGCATCGTTTTCCTGGTGCTCACCCTCGCACTGCAGGTCGCCACCGTCCACGCCGCCTGGGCCACCATCGGCCTGTTCTTCGTGGTGCGTACCCTGACCATCCGCTACAACTGGCAAACCCGGCCGCTGTTGCGCGACGAAGACCACTGAAGCACGCCTCTTTTGCGGACAAGCGTTGCCGGGTTCGCATCCGGCACCCCGCAACGGGCATCACGCAGGCCTGGCGTGATTTAGTGCACGTCGGTTTTTTTTACAAAAAGACAAACTTCGCGGCCAGAAGAAAACGCTGGTTTTTAATAAAACCAGTACTATCAATAGCTTTCATTAAATACACAAAAACTGGTATTGAATTTGCTATAGTCGTTAATACCAACTTTAACGTCAAATTCGACATCATGAAAAAACTGATTCTTGCCGCTACCCTGTCCCTGCTCAGCGCCACCTCCGCCATGGCCAGCAACATTCTGGTATCGCAACAACCCTGGGGCGAGGATCGGGATGTCAGCAACATGACCAGCGTTTTCGGTGCCGGCAATTTCACCACTTACGGCAGCTATGCCAGCGCCACCGTCGGCTCCATTTTCAACGCATCGAACCGCTTCGTCATGCTTGAAGGAGGCGCAAGCACCGACAGCCCCCTGGCCAGCTACCTCGGCCTCAATACCAGCGCCATCATGAGCTGGGTTACCAGCGGTGGCGCCCTGCTGATCCAGTCGGCTGGCTGGAATACCGGCATCCACTTCGGCGCAGGCACCCTGACCTATCCGGATGGCAGTGGCTGCGGCACCCTGACGGCGGCTGGCGAGCTGGCTTTCACGACGACGGCGAGCAACCAGTGCGGCAGCTCCATCGCCCACGACACGGTCTCCGGGGCCGGCCTGACGTCTTTCATGAACAGTGACGACAGCCTCCTGCCGATCGTTGCCGGCCTCGAAGTGGGCGCCGGCTACATCATGTACAGCGGCCTGACCACCTCCCAATTTCACTTCAGTGGCGCCAGTCTGGTGAATGACGTCATCGCCTTCACCGCCGCCCAGGGTCAGGCAGGGACGGTTCCGGAACCGGCCAGCATGGCCCTGCTCGGCCTGGGCCTGGCCGGCATGGCTGCGGTGCGCCGTCGCAAGGCCTGATCGTTCTGACAGGAAAGGGGCCTTGCAGCCCCTTCTGCAGCTTATCCGGCCGGGTGCCGGATAAGCTGCCAGGCTACTCCCCCTTGAACACCGGCTTCCTCTTCTCCTTGAAGGCCCGGATGCCCTCGGCGTAATCGGCGCTGTTGTACACCACCCGGCGCAGGCCCTGGATGCGCTCGAAGTCTTCCGGCGACATGGTGTGGGCGCCGGCCAGGATGCGCAGTTGCTCCTTCATCACCGAAATGGACAAAGGCGCGTTGGCGGCGATGCGGCGGGCCATGGCGTAGGTGTGCTCCTCCAGCTCGGCCTTGTCCACCACCTGGTTGATGATGCCGAGACTGCACAGGCGCTCGGCCGGAATCGGATCGGCGGTGAACAGCATTTCCTTGCCGATGCGCAGGTTGGCCGCATTGAGGAAGGTCAGCAGACCGCCGACGTTGTAGGGCACATTGAGCTTGGCCGGCGTGGCGGCGAAGGTGGCGTCGGTCGCCGCCAGGATGAGGTCGCAGGCAAACACCGTTTCGCAGGCGCCGCCCCACACGCTGCCTTCGATCATGGCGATGACCGGTGCCGAAAAGGTCTCGATCTCGCGGACCAGCTTGCGCAGCGGGTCGCGCCAGGCCAGGGGGTCGAGGCCGGCGGCAGGCAGTTCATCGATGTCGTGCCCGGCCGACCACACCTTGCTGCCCGGTTTGGCCCGGAAAACCACGCAGCGCACGCCCGCGGCGGTGAAGGAGGCCAGCGCCGCCACAAAGGCCTGGACCATCTCTTCGCAGAGGGCATTGCGCCGGCTCTCGCGATCGAGGGTGATGGTGCCGATGGAATCGGCGATGTCGATGATCAGCATGAAGGGCTTTCCTGAAAAAGGCGGCAGGGTGAATTATCCGGCCCTGCGCCTCATTCGTCTCGACTCACACCCTGCCCCGCGGGTGCCAACCGCTGTTTTCTTAGCCCCGCTTACCCACCAGCACCACCCCCGCCACCACCAGCGAGCCCCCCAGAAGCTGGAACAGGCCCAGCGGCTCGGCCAGGATCAGCCAGCCGAGGAAGAGCGTCACCACCGGGCCGAGGGTACCGATCAGCGACACCGGCCCGGCGCCCAGGCGGCGCATGGCTTCCGACACCAGCCACACTGGCAGCACTGTCGAAAAAATCGCCATCGCCGCCGCCAGCAGCAGCACCGGCGCCGGCTGGACGAGCATGCCGAGCGGCCGTGTGGCAACAAACTGGATCAGGCACAACAGGCAGGCCGCGGTACTGGCCCAGGCAGTCACCCGTGCCGCGCCCAGGCGGCCGACCGCCTGACCGTTGCCCATCAGGTACAGGGCATAGGACACCGCGCTGGCAAACACCAGACTGCCGCCAATCCACACGTCACGGGCGGTGCCGGCGATGGTCAGGTCGTGGGCCAGCGCCAGCGCGATGCCGGCATAGCACAACACGATGCAGCCCACTGCCCGGCGGGTGATCCGCTTGCCCAGGAAGATCGCCGAGAACACCACCACCAGGGTCGGGTAGGCGAACAGGATCAGGCGCTCCAGCCCGGCCGAGATGTATTGCAGCCCCAGAAAGTCCAGATAACTGGCCAGGTAGTAGCCGGAAAAGCCCAGCGCCAGCATCAGGCCCAGGTCACGCCCGGTGAGGGGCAGCGGCTGGCGGCGGCGGGAATCCAGCCAGCCGAGGGCGATGAAGAACGGCAGCGCCATGCCCATGCGCAGGGCCAGCAGGGTCACTGCATCGACGCCATACGGATAGGCCAGCTTGATCAGGATGGCCTTGAAGGAGAAGCCCACCGCGCCGAGAACGGCGAAGAGGAGCCCGAGACGGTTGCCAGGGTGGTTCATGAGCGGTGCGGCCGGAATGCTTCGGAGCGCCATTAGGCCACCGGATCGGCGTACGGGGAATTGGTAAGATCCGAGGTGAGCCTTCGCCGGAGACGAAACCTTGCAATACGACCTGACCGATCTGCGCCTCTTTGCCGCGATTGCCGAAGAAGCCAACCTGACCCGCGGCGCCGCCCGCGCGCATCTCGCCGCATCCTCGGCCAGCCACCGCCTGGCCAAGCTGGAGGAGAGCCTCGGCGTGGCGCTTTTCGAGCGCCATGCGCGCGGCCTGCGCCCTACCCGCGCCGGCGAAGCGCTGCTCGGCCACGCCCGCCAGGTTTTCGCGCAGCTCGAACAGATGCACGCCGATCTGTCACCCTTCGCCCGCGGCGTGCGGGCCCAGGTCAGCCTGTACGCCAACACCAACGCCATCAACTGCTTCCTGCCCGACGACCTCGGTGAGTTTCTGCGCGCGGCGCCCCACATCCGGGTCACGATGAAGGAAATGACCAGCCCGGAAATCCTGCGCTGCGTGACCAGCGGCGAAGCCGAGATCGGCGTGGTGGCGGGTACGGTGCCGGCGGACGCGCTGATCGCCCACCCTTACCGCCGCGACCGCATCGTGCTGGTCACACCGCCCTGCCACCCGATGTCGGCGCGGGCCCGGGTGCGCATCAGCGAGGTACTCGACCAGCCCTTTGTGATGCTGCACGCCGGCAGCGCCTTTCACACCGGGCTGATGAACTACGTGGCCGAAACCGGCGGCCGGCTCGATGTGCGCATCGAGGTGCGCAGCTTCGAGGCCGTGCTGCGGATGGCCGGCGCCGGGGTCGGGCTGGGCCTGGTGCCCCGCTCGGCGGCAGAACGTTTCGGCCGCCAGCGCCCCTTCGCCATCGTCGATGTGGATGAGCCCTGGGCCAGCCGCGACCTGAGCATCGTGGTACGCCGGAACGCCAGCCTTTCAGCCCATGCCCAGTCTCTGGTGGATGCCCTGCTGGCCAGCCAACCGGACCACATGCCAGACGCCAAACGCAGGGAGGAGAAAAATTGCAAGCATTCGCCATATTGAAATCAAATATCGGTTACCCTCACCCCCTCATGCAACCAGTACACGGACGGCCGCAGTACCGGCCCCCTGTTCCGCGAGGTAGCGGTCAATGGATTTCCTGAAATGGCTCCGCCGAGCATCCGCGGAAAGCCCGGTGCCCTTTGTGGGTGCCGATGAAGAAAACACGACGATTCTCCCCGGGCGCGCTGCCAAGGCCATCGATCTGGATGCCATCGAGGCCATCGAAGCCCACATGCGCTGGAAGGCCCGGCTGGAATCCCGACTTTTCAGCGATCAGCAGGATGTCATCCAGGCCGACAACATCTTTCGCGACAACCGCAGCACTCTTGGCCGCTGGCTCTACGGCCGCGGCAGCGAACGCTTCGGCACCCTCGAAACCTTTGCCGACCTGCGCCGCTACAACGCCGAATTCCACCGCCATGCAGGTCAGGCAGTCATGGCCTTCAATGCGGGGCGAAAGGAAGAAGCCATCCGCATCGTCACCGTTGGCGAATACGTGCGGGCCTCGTCACGCATCCGCCAGACCCTCGTCCGCCTCTTTGCCGAGGTGGAAGAACGGGACCGGCAAGCAGACGACCGGCTTCGCCTCGCCTAGGCCGGCAATCCAGTCCACTCGATGATGATGAAATGACGATTCATGTGCTGCAGCACATGAATCGACAAACCCTTAATGGGTATGCTTGTGCTCCATGGCCGGCGCCATAGCAGCGGCAAGATCGCGCACCTCGGCCTTCACCTCGACCAATTCGACCTTCTTGTCCTTGCCTTCCACCTTCAGGGTGATCGGTACGATCTCGCCCTTGACCAGGGGCTTTTTCAGGTCGATCAGCATCACGTGGTAGCTCCCCGGCTTGAGCTCCACGAGCTTGCCGGCCTGCACGTCGAGGCGCGGCAGCGCGCGCATCTTCATCATGTTGTTGTCCATCACCATCTCGTGCAGTTCCACCACGCTGGCCGCCGGACTGGCCACCCCGACCAGCGTCACGCCGGCCTTGCTGGTGAGCTGCATGAAGGCACCGGTGGCCTTCTGGGCCGGCACCGTGCCGCGCACCCACGGCGCCGTCACTTCCAGGTCGACAGCCAGCGCGCTGCCGGCAAACAGGCCGGCGGCGAACGCCAGCCCTGCAATCTTGAACGTCAGGCTCACGGGAAACTCCTTTGATTGGACGACCCGGAGCTTAACGCGGACGGGTCGGAAGCGTTACCGGCAACAGCGACCTTGCGACCATTTGCCACACGCAGGGTAGCCCTTCAGGACCACAGAACCGTCGCCGCCAGCAGGTAGCCGGCACCGTACACCGTCTTGATCAGTTTGGCGTGCTGCGGGTCCTCCTCGAAGCGCCGGCGCAAGCGCGAGATGCGCAGATCGATGCTGCGGTCGAGCGCCGACACGTCGCGCCCGCCAAGAAGCTGCTCGCGGGTGAGGATATGGTTGGGATGCGCCAGCAGCACCGACAGCAACTGGGCCTCGGCGGTGCTCAGGGTTTCCGGCTGGCCACCGGGGCTGGTCAGCGTGTTGCTGCCGGGCTCGAAGCGCCAGCCGGCAAACTCAGCCACCCGCAAGCGCGGATCGGCCGGCATCTGTAGCGGCCCCGGGTAACGGCGCAGGATGCTGCGCGCCCGGGCAATAAGCTCGCGCGGCTCGAAGGGCTTGACCACGTAGTCGTCAGCCCCCAGCTCCAGGCCCATCACCCGGTCGTAGATATCGCTGCGCCCGGTAACCACGAGCAGGCCGCAGGTGTGCTTGCCGCGCAATTGCTGCAGCACCGCCATGCCGTCCATGTCGGGCAGGCCCAGATCGAGGACGACCAGATCCGGCACCTTGTGGCGCAGGCCGTGGAAGAAGGCTTCGGCAGTGCGGAAAAGCTCGGCGCGATAGCCGAATTTTTCGAGCGTGCCGGCAATGAGGCGGGCAATGTCTGCCTCGTCCTCGACCACGTAAATGAGTTCGGGCGTCCGGGAATGCACCATGATGATGCTAGGTTCGCTCATGCAGCGAATGGACGCAAGGCTGCCAGCAGCTTGTCACGCGAGAAAGGCTTGGCGAGCAACGGCAGATGCAGGTCGGCGTCGATGCTGGCGTGGGGCTGAAAATGCGATTCGGCGAAGCCGCTCATCAGCACAACCGGCAAATCCGGCCGGAAACGCCGAACGAAGCGGGCCAGCGCCCGACCGTCCATGGCTCCCGGCATCACCACGTCGGAGATCACCAGCGCAATGGCTGGAATGTTCTCGACCAGGTCGGCAGCCTCGGCCCCATTCTCGGCTTCGACCACCACACAGCCCAGTTCGGCCAGTTGCATGCGCACCACCGCGCGCACGTCGGCATCGTCCTCGGCGAGCAGCACCAGCTTGCCGGCCAGTTCGATGTCACTCGGCACAGCGGGCAGCATGTCGGGCTGCTCGGCTTCGGCCACGCTGGGCAACAGCAGCGCCACCGTGGTGCCCCGTGCCTGCCGGCTGCGGATGCGCACGCCACCGCCTGACTGCTTGGTGAAGCCATACACCATCGACATGCCCAGCCCGCTCCCCATGCCAAACTGCTTGGTGGTGAAGAAGGGCTCGAAAACCCGCGCCAGCGTGCTGCCGTCCATGCCCATGCCGTTGTCGCTGACGGCGATCTGCACGTAATCGCCGGGCGGCACCTCCAGGTCGGCCGCCGCATGAACCCCCAGATGCTCGAGCGATGATTCGATACGCAGCTCGCCCCCATTAGGCATCGCATCGCGGGCGTTAAGGGCCAGGTTGAGGAGCGCGTTTTCGAGCTGGTGGGCATCCACCATCGCCACCAGGCAGGGCTCGCGGCTGGCCGTGCTGACGGCGATGGTGCCCGGCAGGGAGCGGCGGATCAGCTTGGACATGCCGAGGATCAGCTCATTGACCTCCAGCGGCTTGGGTTCCAGCGGCTGCCGGCGGGCAAAGCCGAGCAGGCGGCGGATCAGTTCGGCGCCCCGGTTGGCGGCGTGCATGGCCGGCTCGACAAAGTTCTCGGTGAGCGGATCGTCCGGATGGTTTTCCTTGAGGGCCACCAGGTTGCCGATGACCACCGTCAGCATGTTGTTGAAGTCGTGGGCCAGGCCGCCGGTGAGCTGGCCGATGGCTTCCATCTTCTGGGCCTGGGCCAGCGCCGCCTGGGTGTGGCGCTGCTCGGTGACGTCCACCGAGTGCACGTAGCAGCCATGCACCTCGCCGTCCGGGCCAATGTCCGGCACCAGGGTGCTGCGGGCATGGGCCGGCGCACCGTCGCGGCCGGTGAGGGTGTATTCGTAGGACAACTGCTCGCCTGCCAGCGCCCGGGCCACATACGGCGAGACGATGGCAAAAACCTCCTGCCCGGTCACTTCACGGATCTGCGTGCCTTCGATTGCGGCAGCCGACCAGCCGAACCAGTCGGCGTAGCCCTTGTTGGCGTAGCGGTAGATCAGGCTCCGGTCGAAATAGGCCACCGCGGCGGGAATCGCATCGGTAATCTCGCGCAGGCGCTGCTCGCTGCGCCGCAGGGCCTCGGTGCGGGAACGGATGTGCGCTTCGAGTTCAGCCTGATGGTTGGCGATCTGCGCCTGCACCCGACGCTGTTCGGTGATATCGGTATAAACGGTGATGAAGCCATCGTGCGGCAAGGGAAAGCCGCGGATCGACAACACCTGCCCGTTGGGACGCACCCGCTCGGTGACGTGGGGCTGGAAACTCTTTGCCCGGGCCACCCGCTCGGCCACCTGCAGTGCCGGGTCGCCGGGACCGTAATCGCCCCGCTCGGCGTTGTAACGGATGAAATCCTCGAAGGACATGCCCTGCCGTGCCAGCGACTCCGGAAAATCCAGCAGACGCAGGAAGGCTCCGTTCCACGCCACCATGCGCAACTCGGCGTCGAAAACGGTGACCCCCTGATCGAGCAGATCGAGCCCCGCCCCGAGCATCTCCCGGTAGCGCCGATCGAAGGAGAGCGTGCCCTCCCCTGCTGCGTCGGCGCTGTCCGCCTGTGCCACGTCCTGTCCGTCCTGCCCGCTCATCGCCACTTCGCTGCCTCCTTTTTTCAGGGATTCTAGCCAGCCGCCGGCCTGCGTACGGGCTTCGACAAGATTCAGTACATTTTCACGAAAGTTCCGACAACTTTATTTGCGATTCTCCGCCCTGATCCCCGGTAGTCCGTCACGGACACCACAAAGGGGAAGGCCCCAGAGCCACCGCCTCATCAAGTAGTGGCGCAAAAACCAGGAGGAGAAGAAGTGTCGAAGACCCCTTACGATAAAGGGCTGGACAAGTGCGCGGCCAACCACGTGCCGCTGTCCCCGCTGTCCTTTCTTGAGCGCACCGCCCAGATCTACCCGACCCGCCCGTCGGTGATCCACGGCGCCCGCCGCTTCACCTGGAGCCAGACCTACGCGCGCTGTCGCCGCCTGGCCAGCGCCCTGTCCGCCCGCGGCATCGGCCGTGGCGACACCGTGGCGGTGATGCTGCCCAACGTGCCGGCGATGGTCGAAGCCCACTTCGGCGTGCCGATGACCGGCGCCGTGCTCAACACCCTCAACACCCGCCTCGACCCGGAAGCCATCGCCTTCATGCTCACCCACGGTGAGGCCAAGGTGCTGATCACCGACCCCGAATTCGCCGCCATCATCGCGCCGGCCCTCGAACTGCTCGAAGGCCCCAAGCCGCTGATCATCGACGTACTGGACGACGAATACCCGGGCAAGACCTGCCTCGGCGAGATCGAATACGAAAACTTCATCGCCAACGCCGACCCCTTCTACGCCTGGAAGCTGCCCGCCGACGAGTGGGACGCCATCGCGCTGAACTACACCTCCGGCACCACCGGCAACCCCAAGGGCGTGGTCTTCCACCATCGGGGCGCCTACCTCAATTCGGCATCGAACATCATCAGCTGGGGCATGCCGCAGCACGTGGTGTACCTCTGGACGCTGCCGCTGTTCCACTGCAACGGCTGGTGCTTTGCCTGGACCCTCGCCGCCAACGCCGGCGTCAACGTGTGCCTGCGCAAGGTGGACGTGGCCCTCATCTACGAACTGATCCGCGAGCACAAGGTAAGCCACTTCTGCGGCGCCCCGATCGTGCACGGCATGCTCATCAATGCTGCCGAAGGCCTGCGTGCCGGCATCAATCACAAGGTGGCAGCCCTCATCGCCGGTGCTGCGCCCCCGGCCGCGATCATCGAAGGCATGGAGCGCATCGGCTTCGACATCACCCATGTGTATGGCCTGACCGAAACCTATGGCCCGGCCTCCGTGTGTGCCAAGCACCCGGAATGGGACGAACTACCCATCGACAAGCGCGCCGAGCGCAACGGCCGCCAGGGCGTGCGCTACCACATGCAGGAAGCCATCACCGTCCTCGATCCGGAAACCATGGAGCCCGTCCCCGCCGATGGCGAAACCATGGGCGAGATCATGTTCCGCGGCAACCTGGTCATGAAGGGCTACCTGAAGAACGAAAAAGCCACCGAAGAAGCCTTCGCCGGCGGCTGGTTCCACACGGGCGATCTGGCCGTGCTGCACCCGGACGGCTACGTGAAGATCAAGGACCGTTCCAAGGACGTGATCATTTCCGGCGGCGAAAACATCTCCTCCCTCGAAGTGGAAGACGTGCTCTACCGCCACCCGGCCGTAATGACCGCCGCCGTGGTCGCCCGGCCCGACGAGAAGTGGGGCGAAGTACCGGCCGCCTACATTGAGGTGAAGGAAGACGCCAAGGTCACGGTGGACGACATCATCGCCCACTGCCGCGAGCACCTGGCCCGCTTCAAGGTACCCAAGCACGTGGAATTCTGCGTCCTGCCCAAGACGTCCACCGGAAAGATCCAGAAGTTCGTACTGCGCCAACAGGCCAAGTCCAGCTCGGCCATTGAATAAGACCACGGAGACAAAAACATGAAGATTCTCGTACCGATCAAGCGGGTCGTTGATTACAACGTCAAGATCCGCGTCAAGGCCGACCAGTCCGGCGTCGAACTGGCCAACGTCAAGATGGCCATGAACCCCTTCGACGAAATCGCCGTCGAGGAAGCCGTACGCCTGAAGGAAGCCGGCAAGGCCACCGAAGTGGTCGCCGTCTCCGCCGGCGTCACCCAGTGCCAGGAAACCCTGCGCACCGCCATGGCCATCGGCGCCGACCGGGGCATCCTGGTCGAGACCGACGCCGACCTGCAGCCGCTGGCCGTGGCCAAGCTGCTCAAGGCCATTGTCGACAAGGAGCAGCCGAAGCTGGTGATTCTCGGCAAGCAGGCCATCGACGACGACGCCAACCAGACCGGCCAGATGCTCGCCGCGCTCCTCGGCTGGCCGCAGGCCACCTTCGCCTCCAAGGTGGAAATCGGTGCGGAAAGCGTCACCGTGACCCGCGAAATCGACGGCGGCCTGGAAACCCTGGCCCTGCCGCTGCCGGCCGTCATCACCACCGACCTGCGCCTCAACGAGCCGCGCTACGCAACGCTCCCCAACATCATGAAGGCCAAGAAGAAGCCGCTCGATACGCTGCAGCCGATCGACCTGGGCGTGGATGTGACACCGCGCCTGACCACCCTGAAGGTGGTCGAGCCGGCCAGGCGCAGTGCCGGCGTAACGGTGGCTGACGTGGCTCAGCTGGTCGAAAAACTCAAGAACGAAGCAAAGGTGCTCTGATCATGACCATCCTCGTCATCGCCGAACACGACAACGGCAGCCTCAAGGCCGCCACCCTCAACACCGTCACCGCCGCCCTGAAGCTCGGTAGCGACGTCGAAGTGCTGATCGCCGGCGCCAACTGCGGCGGTGCCGCCGAAGCCGCCGCCAGGCTGGCCGGCGTCACCAAGGTCAAGGTCGCCGATGCGGCCCCCTACGCCGAACAGGGCGCCGAAAACGTCGCCGCCCTGCTGGTGGACGTGATCAAGGCCAGCGGCTACAGCCACGTGCTGGCCCCCGCCACCACCTTTGGCAAGAACATCCTGCCGCGCGTCGCTGCGCTGCTCGACGTGGCGCAGATTTCCGAAATCACCGCCATCGAATCGGCCGACACCTTCGTGCGCCCGATCTACGCCGGCAACGCGCTGGCCACGGTCAAGTCGTCCGACAGCATCAAGGTCATCACCGTGCGCACCACCGCCTTCGACGCGGCGACTGAAGGTGGCTCTGCCAGCGTCGAAGCCATCGCCGCCGGCGCCGAGCTGAGCCAGTCGAAGGTAATTGGCCGCGAACTCACCAAGTCGGCCCGCCCCGAACTCGGCGCCGCCAAGATCATCGTTTCCGGTGGCCGCGGCATGGGCAGCGGCGACAACTACCGGGCCGTCCTCGAACCCCTCGCCGACAAGCTCGGCGCCGCCATGGGCGCCAGCCGCGCGGCAGTCGATGCGGGCTACGTGCCCAACGATTACCAGGTCGGCCAGACCGGCAAGATCGTCGCCCCGCAGCTCTACCTCGCGGTCGGCATCTCCGGCGCCATCCAGCACCTGGCCGGCATGAAGGATTCCAAGGTGATCGTCGCCATCAACAAGGACCCGGAAGCCCCGATCTTCCAGGTGGCCGACTACGGCCTGGTGGCGGATCTCTTCGAGACCGTCCCGCAACTCGTCGCCGCCCTCTAAACACCGAATTCGCAAGGAACACGCCATGAGCACCTATATCGCCCCCGTCAAGGACATGCTGTTCGCCATGAACGAGCTGGCCGGCCTGCAAGACATCGTCACCCTGCCCGGCAACGAAGACGTCTCCATCGATCTGGTCGAGGCCATCCTCGACGAAGCCGGCAAGTTCGCCACCGAAGTGGTCGACCCGCTCAACGCCGTTGGCGACCGCCAGGGCAACAAGTGGAAAGACGGCGTGGTCACCACCGCCGACGGCTTCAAGGAAGCCTACGCGACCTTCTGCGAAACCGGCTGGAACGGCATGCCCGCCTCCACCGAGTTCGGCGGCCAGGGCCTGCCGGTCACGGTGTCCACCGCCGTGCTGGAAATGTGGAAGTCGGCCAGCATCTCGTTCTCGCTGTGCCAGATGCTCACGCTGGGCGCGGTGGAAGCCATCGCCCACCACGGTTCCGACGAACTCAAGGCCACCTACCTGCCGAACATGGTGTCCGGCAAGTGGACCGGCACCATGAACCTCACCGAGCCGCAGGCCGGTTCCGACCTGGCCGCCATCCGCAGCAAGGCCGAGCCCCGCGGCGACGGCAGCTATGCCATCAGCGGCACCAAGATCTTCATCACCTGGGGCGAACACGACATGGCCGAGAACATCGTCCATCTCGTGCTGGCCCGCCTGCCGGACGCGCCCCCGGGCGTGAAGGGCATCTCCCTGTTCATCGCGCCGAAGTTCCTGGTCAATGCCGACGGCAGCCTGGGCGAGCGCAACGACCTGATCTGCGCCTCCATCGAACACAAGATGGGCATCCACGGCAGCGCTACCGCCGTCATGTCCTTCGGTGACAAGGGCGGCGCCATCGGCTATCTGGTCGGCGAGCCGCACCGCGGCCTCGAATACATGTTCACGATGATGAACCACGCCCGCCTCAACGTCGGCCTCGAAGGCGTCGGCGTCTCCGAGCGCAGCTACCAGCACGCCCTGGCCTACGCCCGCGACCGCATCCAGGGCAAGATCATCGGCGACAAGTCCGGCGAGAAGAAGCCGATCCTGCACCACCCCGACGTGCGCCGCATGCTGATGGACATGAAGTCCCGCACCGAGGCTGGCCGCGCCATCGCCTACTACGTGGCTGGCTGCATGGACCGCGCCAAGAGCAGCCCCGACGCCGACGTGCGCAAGGCCAACCAGACCCGCCTCGAACTGCTGACCCCGGTGGTCAAGGGCTGGTGCACCGAGAACGCCCAGGGCATTACCTGGAACGGCGTGCAAGTGCACGGCGGCATGGGCTTCATCGAGGAAACCGGCGCCGCCCAGTACATGCGTGACGCCCGCATCGTCACCATCTACGAAGGCACCACCGCCATCCAGGCCAACGACCTGATCGGTCGCAAGACCGCCAAGGAAGGCGGCAAGAGCATGCAACAGTTGCTCGCCGACATCGCCGAAACCGGGGCCGCCCTGCGCGCCACCGACAACCCGACCCTCAAGGGCCTGGCCGAAGCCCTCGGCGACGGCATCGCCGCGCTGGACGAAGCCACCACCTGGCTGCTCAACAACTACGACGCCAACCCGCAGGCCGCCGCGGCCGGCTCGGTGCCCTTCCTCAAGCTCACCGGCATCGTCGTCGGCGGCTGGCTGATGGCCCGCTCCGCGCAGATCGCCGCCGGCCGGGTGGACGAAGCCGACGGCGACTTCTACAAGGCCAAGCTGGTCACCGCCCGCTACTTCGCCCAGCACGTGATTCCCGAGGCCAACGCCTATCGGGATGCCATCGTGAATGGCGCCGAGTCGGTGCTGGCCCTGGAAGAAGCCCTTTTTTAAGCCTTTTGCAGGTCGGACTTCAATCCGGCAGCGCACGTTCAGCCTGGGTTTGTCGGACTGAAGTCCGACCCACAGGCTGACCGCCCCTTTTTGTTCGGAGACAGCAATGACGCGTGAAGCGATGGAATACGACGTGGTAATCGTCGGTGCCGGCCCCTCGGGGCTGACGACGGCGATCCGCCTGAAGCAACTGGCCGAGAAGGCCGGCAAGGAGCTTTCGGTATGCGTCGTGGAGAAGGGTTCCGAAGTCGGCGCCCACATCCTGTCCGGGGCGGTCATCGAGCCCCGCGCGCTGGCCGAGCTGTTTCCCGACTGGAAGGAGCGCGGCGCGCCCCTCAACACACCGGTGACGGCCGACCGTTTCCTGTTCCTCACCACCGACAAGGCTTACAAGCTACCCACCCCGCCGCAGATGCACAACGAGGGCAACTTCATCGTCAGCCTCGGCAACGTGGTGCGCTGGCTGGGTGAGCAGGCCGAGGCGCTGGGCGTCGAGATCTACCCGGGCTTCGCCGCCTCCGAAGTGCTTTTCAACGCGGACGGCTCGGTCAAGGGCATCGCCACCGGCGACATGGGTGTCGAGAAGAACGGTGAGCCCGGCCCCAACTACCAGCCCGGCATCGAGCTGCACGCCCGCCAGACGGTGTTCTCGGAAGGCTGCCGCGGCTCGCTGACCAAGGGTCTGTTCAGCAAATTCAATCTGCGCGACGGCGCCGACCCGCAAACCTACGGCATCGGCATCAAGGAACTGTGGGAAGTGCGCCCCGAGGTGCACCAGGCCGGACTGACCATGCACACCGTCGGCTGGCCCGTGTCCACCGACGTCTATGGCGGCTCCTTCCTGTATCACCTCGAGAACAACCAGGTGGCAGTAGGCTTCGTGGTCGGGCTGGACTACAGCAACCCGCACCTGTCGCCCTACGAGGAATTCCAGCGTTTCAAGACCCACCCGGAGATCCGCAAGGTCTTCGAGGGCGGCCGGCGCATTTCCTACGGCGCGCGGGCGCTCAACGAAGGCGGCTTCCAGTCGGTGCCCAAACTCAGCTTTCCGGGCGGCCTGCTGGTCGGCGACACCGCCGGCTTCCTCAACGTGCCCAAGGTCAAGGGCACCCACATGGCCATGAAATCGGGCATCGAGGCGGCGGAAGCGCTGTTCACCCATCTCACCTTCGATGGCCAGACCGGCCCCGAAGTGCTCGGCTACGCCGAACGCCTCAAGCAAAGCTGGCTGTGGGACGAGCTCTACCAGGTGCGCAACATCCGCCCGAGCTTCCGCTGGGGCCTCTTGGGCGGCATCGCCTACAGCGCGCTCGATACCTACCTGCTCAAGGGCCGGGCGCCGTGGACCCTGCATCACCACGCCGACCACACCCAGCTCAAGAAGGCGTCCGACTGCGCGCCCATCGTCTATCCCAAGCCGGACGGCAAGATCAGCTTCGACCGTCTTTCGTCGGTGTTCATCTCGGCCACCAACCACGCCGAGGAGCAGCCCTGCCACCTGCGCCTGAAGGATGCGTCGGTGCCGATTGCGACCAACCTGGCTCTCTATAACGCACCGGAAACCCGCTACTGCCCGGCCGGCGTGTATGAAATCGTCGAGGACCCGAGCGGCCCGCGCATGCAGATCAACGCTCAGAACTGCCTGCACTGCAAGACCTGCGACATCAAGGACCCGACCCAGAACATCGACTGGGCCGTACCGGAAGGCGGCGGCGGGCCTAACTACCCGAACATGTAATGCGGACTTCCGGGCGACCGCGATCCGTCGCGGCGACCCGGCAGCCAAAAGAAACAAAAAAAGAGAACAGCACGCAGCACCGTCTCAACCATCAACGGTCCCTGGAGGGCTTATGTCGAAAAACACAATCCAGGCAAAGATTCGGGCCAACCCGAAATTTGCTGAAATGGTCGGCAAGCGTACGCGCCTGGCCATCCTTCTTTCCCTCATCGTGCTGGTGCCCTACTACACCTTCATGCTCCTCACCTCGCTCCAGCCACAGTTGTTCACGGCCACCATCAGCGAGGGCAGCGTCATCACCATCGGCTGGCCGATCGCCGCGCTGATCGTCGTCGGCGGCTGGCTGATGACCGGTATTTACATCAGCAAGGCCAACGGCGAATTCGATGACCTGAACAAGCAGATTCTGGACGAGGCCCGCAAATGAAACGCTCCCTCACCGCATTGATCGCCGGCTGCCTGCTGGCCGCCTCGTTCGCCGTATTTGCCGGCCCTGGCGCCATCGAAGGCGTCGAAAAGCAGCCGGTCAACATCAGCGCCATCGCCATGTTCATGGTCTTCGTGCTGGCCACCCTCGGCATCACCTACTGGGCCTCAAAGCGCACCAAGTCGACGGCTGACTTCTACACGGCGGGCGGCGGCATCACCGGCTTCCAGAATGGCCTGGCCATTGCCGGCGACTATATGTCGGCAGCCACCCTGCTCGGCCTGACCTCGATGGTCTACTTCACCGGCTTTGACGGGTTCATCTACGCCGTGTGCTTCTTCATCGGCTGGCCGATCATCCTGTTCCTGATCGCCGAACGGCTGCGCAACCTCGGCAAATTCACCTTTGCCGACATCGCCTCCTACCGCCTCGACCAGAACCGCATCCGCACCTTTGCAGCCTTCGGTTCGCTCACCGTGGTGTGCTTCTACCTGATCGTGCAGATGGTCGGTGCCGGCCAGTTGATCCAGCTTCTGTTCGGCCTGGACTACAACACGGCCGTGGTCGTCGTCGGCATCCTGATGATGGTCTACGTCACCTTCGGCGGCATGACCGCCACCACCTGGGTGCAGATCATCAAGGCCTGCCTGCTGCTTGGCGGCGGTGTCGTCCTGCTGCTACTGACGCTGGCCCACTTCGGCTGGTCCTTCGAGAACCTGTTCTCGCAGGCCATCGCTTCGCACAAGAATGGCGTCAAGATCATGGCCCCGGTCAAGCTGATGGCCGACCCGATCTCCGCCATCTCGCTCTCGCTGGGCCTGCTTTTCGGTACCGCCGGCCTGCCGCACATCATGATGCGTTTCTTCACCGTGCCGAACGCCAAGGAAGCCCGCAAGTCGGTGTTTTACGCAACCGGCTTCATCGGCTTCTTCTTCCTGGTGACCATGGTTCTCGGCGCTGCCGCAATCTCCATCGTCGGCACCAACCCGGCCTTCTTTGAAGGTGGTCAGGTGGGCGGCAAGCTGATCGGCGGCGGCAACATGCCGGTGATGCACCTGGCCAAGGCCGTCGGTGGCGACGTATTCCTCGGCTTCCTGTCGGCCGTGGCCTTCGCTACCATCCTGGCGGTGGTTTCCGGCCTGGCGCTGGCTGGCGCTTCCGCCATCTCCCATGACCTGTACGCGCGCGTCATCAAGAAGGGCACCGCCACCACCGAGCAGGAAATGAAGGTCACCAAGTACGCCTCCGTGCTGCTCGGCATTCTGGCCATCCTGCTGGGCATCGCCTTCAAAGACCAGAACGTGCTGTTCCTGGTCGCCCTGGCCTTCGGCGTCGCCTCGTCGGTGAATTTCCCGGTATTGATCCTTTCCATGTACTGGAAGGGTCTGACCACCCGCGGCGCCCTGTGGGGCGGCATTGCCGGTCTGGTTTCATCGGTTGGCCTGGTCATCCTGTCCCCGACGGTATGGGTCAAGATCCTCGGCAACCCGGCCGCCATCTTCCCGTACGACCATCCGGCCATTGTGTCCATGTCGCTCGCCTTCTTCGTCACCTGGCTGCTGTCGGTCACTGACAACAGCCCGCGCGCAGCCAAGGAAAAGGACGCCTACGAAGAACAGTACATCCGCGCCCAGACCGGGCTCGGCGCTGCCGCTGCCAGCGACCACTAAGGCTGCGGACAGACAACACGGTTTACTTCCTCCCCCTCGAGGAACTTTCGGGCGCCGCAAGGCGCCCGCTTTTTTTGTCCCGTCGCAAAACCGCCAACAGGCAGGACGCAAAAAAGCCGCCTCGGCGGGCGGCTACGGGCACTACATGGGTAGCACTTGATCAATGCGGCACAAGAGCACTCACCGGGCGATAGGGATCAGACCCGCCGATACTGGAGCAGGCGCCCCCGGTAGGGACTGCCGTCGTCCAGCGGAGCATCAATGGTGGTTTCGGTCAGCGTGAAGCCGAGCATGGCCATGGCCCGGTTAAAGGGCGAACGGTTGCTCCGGTTCGGGTCCACGATCAACACTTCGGCTTGCGCTGCGGCATGGAGCTGGATGAAGGCAGCGAGCTGTTCCGGGTGGCTGCGCTCGTAGAGCACATCGCTACCGATGATCAGGTCGAACTCACCCAGTTCCGGATTGCCGCGCCCCCAGTTGCCGGTCTCGTACTTCAGATCGGGCAAACCATTGAGGAGCAGGTTGCGGCTAAGGAAACTGTGGGTCAGCGGATGGCAATCACTGGCCGTAATGTCGCCCAGGCGGCGATGGATCACCATGCTGGCCAGCGCCAGCCCGCAACCGATTTCAAGAATGCGACGCCCTCCCAGTTCACGGACCTGCATGAGGTCGGCGAGCTTGCGGGCCGAGGGCCAGACCTGCCCGAAGAGGGGCCAGGTTGCCGGGGAAATTCCCACGGCTTGGGCCTCCCCCAGAGGGTCGGAATACTGCTGGCGATCAAGCAGGGAACGTATTTCAAGACCGGCTCCGCCGATCACGCCCACCTGCTGGAATTTCACCTCATAGCCCGGCACCGGGCGAGGTCAGAAACGGCGACGCTGGGGAGCGGGGCCACTACCACGGCCTTCGAGGTGACGGAAAGTGATCCGACCCTTGGAGAGGTCGTAGGGAGAGAGTTCGAGGGACACTTTGTCGCCAGCGAGGATGCGGATGTGGTGCTTGCGCATCTTGCCACCGGTGTAGGCGATCAGCATGTGACCGTTGTCGAGGGTGACACGAAAGCGCGCATCAGGCAGCACCTCAGTCACAACACCTTGCATTTCAATAAGATCTTCTTTTGCCATGGACGTCTCCAGGTAGATGAAAAAGAAAAAGCCCGGCATGAACCGGGCTCATTCATGAGGAGGCGGCCTGACTGAATCTCAGGAACACGACACCCTTCAGTACTGCCCGGCCCAACGCGAACGCCAGGCCGGTTTCGCTCAGCGATTACTCGGCCGGGCGAATGTTCGAAGCTTGCTGACCCTTCGGGCCAGTGGTCACGTCGAACGTGACGCGCTGACCTTCGGTCAGGGTCTTGAAGCCGGAGCCTTGGATCGCAGAGAAGTGAGCGAACAGGTCTTCACCGCCGGCTTCCGGGGTGATAAAACCGAAGCCCTTGGAATCATTGAACCACTTCACGGTACCAGTTGCCATTTTGAATATCCTTTAAGAAAAAAAGCAGGGACATGCCCTGAGGGTAGGGCGAAGCTCAAGACGGCGGGGTGATGAAGGGAGGACAACCGCAGGACTGCGGGTACTGAACCACACAACAACAACACTACTTGAAGATCGCAGGGCGGAACTTTGCACCTTATCGCCCCACAATGCAAACACTATTTGCAGCACGGGTCAAAATAGTTGCTCCCCACAGCCCTCGCCCCGAAAACCCGCAGCCCTGCTGCTGCGACAATCCACCACATTCCACCTCTGAGCGCACGCCGCTAGAGTCCGCCCGGACCGCAAACCCCAGCACCTGATAGCCCACCATCCTTGGGCGATAATGGACCGATGCCCTTTCCACAGATCACCAGCCGACCACCCAGCTCCGTCGACGCCCTGCGCCGCCTGATCGGTCTGCGCTGGCTGTCCCTGGCAGGCATGAGCACGGTACTGATCTCGGTGCCCTGGCTGCTGGACATTCCGCTCCCTGCGCCCCCCCTCTTCAAGATCCTGCTCGCCCTGACAGCCTTCAACGTGGTCTCCCTGCTGCGCGCAAGGCAGCTTGCCGACGAGATCCGCGGCATCGAGCTGTTCATCCAGCTGTGCGTCGACCTGACAGCCTGGAGCACCTTCCTGTACTTCACCGGCGGCGCCACCAACCCGCTGATCTCCCTGCTGCTGCCTCTGGTCGCCATCGGCGCCGCCATCCTGAGCGGCCCCTACGCCTGGGCACTCGCCGCACTCGCCGTAGCGGCCTACTCGATTCTGTGGGATTTCAACGAACAGCTCGACATCTACGATTCCGGCCTCGCCGTGCACTGGCACCTGGCTGGCATGTGGCTCACCTTCGCCCTCTCGGCCGGCGTCATCGTGTGGTACGTGGTGCGCATGAGCGCCGTCATCCGCAGCCGCGACCAGGCCCTCGCCGAGGCCCGGGAAGCGCGCCTGCGCAACGCACGCATCGTTGCCCTCGGCAACCTGGCGGCCGGGGCTGCCCATGAGCTGGGGACCCCACTGGGCACCATGGCCATCGTCGCCGGCGAACTGGCCCGCAACCCGCAACTCGATGACAACACCCGCGCCGATGCCGAGCTGCTGCGCGAACAGATTGCCCACTGCAAGGCCATCCTCGGCGGCCTCACGCTGCGGGCCGGCAGCCTGCGTGCCGAAGGCGGCCAGACCCTGCCGGCGGACGCCTGGCTGAAAGGCATCACCGAGCGCTGGCGCAGCCTGCGCCCGCGCGTTCCGCTGGCCACCCGCATCGATTGCGGGCATCCGGCCCCCAACCTGGTCGCCGATGCGACCCTCGAACAAGCCATCCACAACCTCATCAACAACGCCGCCGATGCCTGTCCGCAGGGCGTGGAATGCGAAGCACGGATCGACGCCGAACAACTCGTCGTCGCCGTTCTCGACCGCGGCCCTGGCATGCCCGCCAAGCTCCAGACAGGTCACACGGCCCTCGACAGCACCGGCGAAGGCCTCGGCATCGGCCTGCTGCTGGCCTTCGGCGCCGTCGAACGCTGCGGCGGCGGCATCGCGTTCGCGCCCCGCCCCGGCGGCGGCACCCTGGCCACCCTTACCCTTCCCTTGTCAGCCCTCAGCCCATGACCCCGCAGGACGCCCCTCACATCCTCGTCATCGACGACGACCCCGCCTTCAACCGCGTGCTTACCCGGGCCCTCGGCCAGCGCGGCTTCACTGTCTTCGGCGCCCAGGAAGCCGAGACCGCCCTCGCTTTGGCGCACGAGCACGAACCGGAGTACGTGGTGCTCGACCTCAACATCGACGGCAGTTCCGGCCTGCGCCTGATCGACCCCCTGCTCGCCGCCAATCCGGACTGCCGGATCCTCGTCCTCACCGGCTACGCCAGCATCGCCACCACCGTCGATGCCATCAAGCTCGGCGCCATCCAGTACCTGGCCAAGCCGGCCGACGTGGATGCCATCCTCAAGGCCTTGCAGGCTGGCGACGTGATCATCGACGACGAACTGAACACCAGCCCCATGTCCATCGACCGTCTCGAGTGGGAACACATCCAGCGCGTACTTGGCGAAAACGACGGAAATATCTCCGCCACCGCCCGAGCGCTTAAAATGCACCGTCGCACACTGCAACGGAAACTGGCCAAACGGCCGGTCAAGGAATGAAACCCACGCACGACCACGATGAACGCGTCCGCCTCGACAAATGGCTGTGGGCGGCCCGCTTTTTCAAGCACCGCACCCAGGCCACCGAAGCCGTGGACGGCGGCAAGATCCAGCTCAACGGCGTCCGGGTAAAACCGGCACGGGATGTAAAAATCGGCGATCAGGTCGAGATCCAGGCCACTGAGGCGCGCTTTTGCGTGATCGTGAAAGGTATTGCCGACAAACGCGGCAGCGCCACCGTCGCCCAGACCCTCTACGAAGAAACCGTCGAGAGCATCGCCGCCCGCGAAACAGAACGGGAGCAACGCAAGCTCGCCGCCACGCCCGGCGCCGACCTCCACGGCCGGCCAACCAAGCGCGACCGGCGCCAGATCGGCCGCTTCAACAGCCAGGGCTGACGCGTCAACGCAGCATCTGCGGGCCGGACTTCAGTCCAACAGCGAATGTCCAGCCAGCCGAGTCGGACTGAAGTCCGACCCACGGACAATACCGGCTACAAGCCGAGCGCCAGCGCCACCGGCAGGAAGGCCAGCGCCGCCACATTGCCAATGAGCACGATGGACGCCACCTTCTCCGGCTCCTGGTGATAGCGCTCGGCGAAGATGTAGTTGAGCACCGCCGGCGGCAGCGCACCAAACACCAGCAGCAAGGCCCGCTCCCGCTCGGGCAGCGGCACCAGCAGCATCACGCCGGCCGCCAGCGCCATGCCGATCACTGGCCGCAGCACCGCCCCCATCAAGCCCAGGCGGATTTCGCCGATACGCGACTCGGTGAGCCGCACGCCCAGCGCAAAGAGCATCAGCGGAATCGAGATGTCGCCGAGCATCCTGATCGCCAGCATCGCCGGCGCCCACACCTCGATGCCGGCAATGCCCACTGCCAGCCCGGCCGCGGTAGCCAGCACCGACGGCACCTTCCACACGCTGGTCAGCTTGATGTGGTGGTCGAGCAGCCAGGCGCCGAAAGAGAAGTGCAGCAGGTTCGACACCATGAACATCACCACCGCCGGCGCCAGTGCCTGCTCGCCAAAGGCCAGCACGGCCAGCGGCAGGCCCAGGTTGCCGCAGTTGTTGAACATGATCGGTGGCACCAGCGTCTTCGGCGCAATGCCCATAGCCCTGGCCGCCGCCCAGCCCAGCAGGCCGGACCCGATCACCACCGCTAGCGTGGCAAACAGCAGCGGCAGAAACTCGGTGATGTGGAAGGACTTGTTGGCCAGCGCCCCGAACACCAGCGCCGGCACAAACACATCCATGTTCAGCTTGTTGGCGTGAGACAGGTCCGGCTTTGCCCGTCGCCCGACGAGGAAGCCGACAGCGGTGATGGCGAACAGCGGAAAAAGAATGGAGACGATACGCAGCAGCATGGCCGGAGAACAAAAAGCCGGACATGCGCCGGTCGGGCGACCATTGTAGAACCGGCCCCGAAGGGCCGGCGTCGGGGTTTTCCCGAAGAGAACGCGCGGTGAAGAGCGCCGCTTACAGCACGTAGCGCGCCAGATCTTCCCGCTGGGCAAGCATCTCGAGGCGGCCATCGACAAAGGCCGCGTCGATCAGCACTGTCTGCTCGCCCCCCTTGCCGGCCTCGAAAGCCAGCTCTTCGAGGAGCTTTTCCATCACCGTGTAGAGGCGACGAGCACCGATGTTCTCGGTTTTCTCGTTCACCTGGAAAGCGATCTCGGCCAAGCGGCGAATACCTTCCGGCGCAAACTCCAGCGTGACGCCATCGGTGGCCAGCAAAGCTTCGTACTGACGCGTCAGGCAGGCGTCGGTCTGGGTCAGGATGCACTCGAAATCCTCGACTGACAGCGAATCCAGCTCGACGCGGATCGGAAAACGGCCCTGCAGCTCGGGAATCAGGTCACTCGGGCGGGACAGGTGAAAGGCCCCGCTGGCGATGAACAGGATGTGATCGGTCTTGACCATGCCGTACTTGGTGGTGATCGTCGTGCCCTCCACCAGCGGCAGCAGGTCGCGCTGCACCCCCTGGCGGGACACATCGGCACCGTGGCTGTCCGAGCGGGTGGCAATCTTGTCGATTTCGTCGAGGAAGACGATGCCGTTCTGCTCGACCATGCGCAGGGCTTCGGCCTTCATTTCCTCTTCGTTCACCATTTTGGCGGCTTCCTCGTCGGTGAGCAGCTTCATGGCTTCGCTGATCTTCAGCTTGCGGGACTTCTTCTTCCCGCCGCCGATGTTCTGAAACATGCTCTGCAGCTGGCCGGTGAGTTCCTCCATGCCCGGCGGGGCGAGGATTTCGGCGCTCATGCCAGGCACCGACACTTCGATATCCACTTCCTTGTCGTCCAGCTCGCCTTCGCGCAGCTTCTTGCGGAATTTCTGACGGGTGGCGTTATCCTCCGGCGGCGCATCAGAACCAAAACCGGCAGTCGGACGGGCCGGCGGCAGCAGGATGTCGAGAATGCGATCCTCGGCCGCATCCTCGGCGCGGTCGCGCACCTTTTTCATCGCCTGCTCGCGATGGCTCTTGATGGCTATTTCCACCAGATCGCGGATGATCGTATCCACATCGCGGCCCACATAGCCAACTTCGGTGAACTTGGTCGCTTCGATCTTGATGAAGGGCGCATTGGCCAGGCGCGCCAGGCGACGGGCGATCTCGGTCTTGCCGACACCGGTCGGCCCGATCATCAGGATGTTCTTGGGGGTGATCTCGCTCTTCAGGGGCTCGGCCACCTGGGCCCGCCGCCAGCGGTTGCGCAGGGCCACGGCAACAGCCTTCTTGGCGCGGCCCTGGCCGACGATGTGTTTGTCGAGTTCGGAGACGATCTCCGGGGGCGTCATTTGAGTCATGGGTTGAGCACCTCGATGACGTGGCTCTGGTTGGTGTAGATGCACAGGTCACCGGCGATGGTCAGGGATTTCTTGACCACTTCTTCCGGCGTCAGATCGGTGTTCTCGATGAGACCGCGGGCGGCGGCCTGGGCATAGGCACCACCGCTGCCAATGGCCACGATGCCCTGCTCGGGCTCCAGCACGTCGCCGTTGCCGGTGATGATCAGCGAGTTGTCCAGATCGGCCACCGCCAGCATGGCTTCCAGGCGGCGCAGGGCACGGTCGGTGCGCCAGTCCTTGGCCAGCTCGACGGCGCTGCGCAGCAGGTTGCCCTGATGCTTTTCCAGCTTGGCCTCGAAACGCTCGAAGAGCGTGAAGGCGTCCGCCGTACCGCCGGCAAAACCGGCCAGAATGCGGTTCTGGTAGAGCTTGCGCACCTTGCGGGCGGTGGACTTGATGACGATATTTCCGAGCGTTACCTGGCCGTCGCCACCAAGGGCAACATGCCGGCCACGCCGGACCGAGAGAATGGTAGTGCCGCGATATTGTTCCATCGCACGGATCTGGGGGCAGAGAAAGGAATTGCAAGCCCCGCCAGAGAGGAAATCAGCGACGTAAAAAAGCCGGCACAACGCCGGCCTTCGACACAGTGGCAACGACCTTCAGTCGCGCAGTTCGATGCGTGCCACCTGGTGCAGTCCCATGACCTGCATGAGCGCCGCCACCATCGAGTTGACACCTTTCAGCACCACCAGCCGGCCTTGTGTATGCAGTTGCGACACGATATTGAAAAGCGTGCCGGCCGAGACGAAATCCATTCGCCGCAGACGACTGCAATCCACTTCCACCTTGTTGCGACTGGCCGCAAAAGCGGTGATCTTGCGCAAGGCCTCGGTATTCGGTCCGAGGATCTCGCCCTCAAGCACGTAGATGTCGGTCATTTCCACCGCGAGCACTGCGGCATCAATCTGGCTCGCCGTGGCTGCAGGAGGTGGCTCCCAGGAAGGCGGCGACTCCTCGAAGGTCATTGCGTACTCGACGGCCAGCTCCTCAAAGCGTTCCTGCTGATCGGTGTATTGGAGGACTTCCAGCAGCAGCAGCCAGGTTGTCTGGTTTTCGCGCCTCCCGTTGGCCACCTGTCCGCCCAGCACGGAAGCCAGATGCCCGGCCCCCACCAGAGACAACTTGATCCGCGCCTTGCGCAGGCCACGGACAGCCCGCAGCAGCAGCTCGGCACCTGCGTTATCCACGCCACGCAGACGAGTCAGGTCGATGCGCAGGGCACCATTGCGCATGCCAATCTGAATCAGCTGGACAAACTGGGCGGCCGCCTGACCACTGAGCGTACCCGACAGATTGACCGTCTGGACCTTGGCTTCGCCAGTGCGCGTCGCCTGGGGCGACAGATCGTGCCATGCGGGGGGAGAACGCTCGAACTCGGTGGCGTAAATGAGGCTGCGGGACTCGAAGCGTTCTTTCTGCCCGGTAAGGCGGAACAGGTCGAGCAGCATGCCCCACAGGGCGTAACGGGCGTCGGCAGTGGTGGTGGTGGCCAGGGCCTGTTCGAGCACTCCGCGGGCCTCGTCGTAGCAACCATTGGCGTAGACGATGGCCGCTTCCTCGACGGAGGCGGTCATTTCGTCGACCCCCTCCTCGACGTGGACCTTGTCGGCGCACTGGGCGAGGACCCGGCTCAAGTCGCCGCCGGCGATGGTGAAATCGAGGGAGGAAGTCTCGTTGCGGGGCGTGCTCGATCGGGACGACTTGGCGGAGGATGAGACTGGCGATGCCGCAGCCCCGGATGAGGTCCGGGGGCGGGGCGAGGGACTTCCGGCAGGTACAGGTTTCTTGCCGAAAAACGGTAGCGCCACGCCAGACTCCTCCCCAGTAAATTATTTACAATTGAACAGGATATCACCCAACAAAGCACGCGCCAGGTGATTTACATCCGGTCGGATTTCACACTCGACATCGCAATCAGCATAATAAGAAGCAAGGCGCATACCGGGCCAAATGGTTGGTCAAAGCCCAAAGAGACAGCAAAAGCGCCGCTGTACCCACCCATGCCGATGACAGCGGCAAGCACCAGACCTGGCCGCCAACCACGTCCAAAACGATAGGCGACGAGTGGTGGCACGAACACCAGCGCAAAGGCCGCCATCACCCCCAGACTCACCGTTGCGAGCGCCACCACCAGCGCAGCAAGCAGGTCGAACAGCACCAGCCGGGGCCGCTCGTCGCGCCCCCGGGCCCGGTAGAACTCGGGAAAGAAGCGCCCCAGTAGCAGCGGACGCGACAACCAGGCCAGCAGGGGCAACACCACCACGCAGGCAATGCTGGCGGCCAGCAGGTGTCCTTCGCCGGTGAAATACAGTTGCCCATCGAACAGCGCGTGGCCAGCCTGCTCGGCCAGTGGATGATTGGCCACCAGCAGCACCCCGCCGCCCCACGCAAGCAACATCATCAGCGCGTAGGCATTGGCCCCGGCGCGGGCCATCAGCCCCTTGGAGAGCGCCGCCAGCAAGGCCGCCAGCACCCCGCCGACGATCATCGGCCAGTCCAGCACCATCGCCAGCAAGGCTCCCGCCGACGCCATCTGGGCAAAGGCCAGTGCCGCCAGCCATTCGTTGCGCAGGCGCAGGTACATGCCAATCAGCGGCAACAGCCCGGCCAGCAGCAAGCCGGTAAAAAAGGGCACCCGGAAGAGCGGGTCGAAGAGCAGATCGAAACTCACACGCCCACCTCCACGATCCGGGTGCACACGTCATCGATCAGGCCGTGGTCATGGGACACGATCACGATGCCCTGGTTTCCGTGGGCACGCCCCAGCCAGTCGGCCAGATAGGCGACGCCAGCCCGGTCGAGGTTGTTGGTCGGCTCGTCGAGCAGCACCAGATCGGCCGGTGCCGCCAGGCAGGCCCACAGGCGCAGGAACTGCAACTGGCCGCCGGACAGACGGTCGAGCCGCTGATGAAGGCGCTCCTGCACCCACGACGGGAGCCCCTCCGGGGTGGCACCGGTCAGACCAAGCATTTCCAGACCGGTCAGCGGTACTCCGCGCAGGTCGTCGAAACCCTGGGCCTGATGGGAGATCGCCAGCCCGGGCGCCTTCTCCACCCGCCCACCGAACACCTTGACGCCGCCCCACAGGGCCTTCAGCAAGGTGGACTTGCCTGCCCCGTTGGGCCCGGCGAGGCCGAGGATCTCGCCCCGGCGCAGCTCGAAACTGAGGGGACCTGCCACCGCCTCACGATAGCCGGCAGTCAGATCCGTCACCCGAAGCAACACCTCGACCACGCCGCCCCCTTCTTACTTCAGACCAGCCAGCAGGCGCCGGATGGTCTCGTCGAACAAGCCGAACAGGTCACCCGCCTCGGGCGAACCCCCTACGGTGAAGGGCAGGACCACCACCGGAATGTGTGCCCGTTCCCCCAGCCACTCCGAAGCGCTCGCCCGGGTGTAGGCCGGCCGCAGAATCATCCTGGCCGGGGTCACTTTCTGGCGTTCGAGAATGCCCGCCAGATGGGCGCTACCAGGCTCGACACCGGCCTTCGGCTCCAGCGCACCGAGCTCCTTCAAACCCAGCCAGTCGCTCATGTAGGGAAAGGAGCGATGCTGGACCCACACCGGCACACCACGCAAGGGTGCCGCCACCAGCTCCCAGCGGGCCATCGCCGTTTTCCACCTGTCGGAAAAGCGTGCCAGATTGGCCTTATAGGCTTCGGCATTGGCCGGATCCACCAGGGCCAGGCGGGCAGCCAGGGCCTGCGCCACCGTCAGGATGTTGCGCGGATCGGTCTGGATGTGCGGATTGCCGCCGGCATGCACATCGCCGTCGGCCCGATCGAGACGCGTCGGCACTTCCCGCAGACGCACCGCCGAGGCGGCCTCGAAGTAGCCGGGCTGACCCGGCTGAATCGCCGCATTGCCCGATTCGCGCAAAACCATCGGCAACCAGCCGATTTCCAGCTCGGCACCGTTGGCCACGACCAGCTGACTGCTCCGGGCGCGGGCGATCAGCGACGGCTTGGCGTCGATGCGGTGAGGGTCCTGGAGGGCGTTGGTGGCGGCGATGACATTCACCTTGTCAGCGCCGATTTCCCTGGCCAGCGCGGCCCATTCGGGCACCGTAGCCAACACATTGAGGGCCGCCGAGGCCGGCAGGGCGGCCAGGGCGAAGAGCAGCGCCGCAAGGCGCAGGATCAGTTTGGATAACATCTTTCGACTCCTCAGAACTTGTGGGCGCCGTGGGCGCCAAGGCTCATGATGTACTGCAGCCAGACTTGGTTGTCGGACTCGCCGTTGCGGGATTTATCGCGGGCAAACTGCAGGCGCAGACGGGAAAACTCCGACGGCGACCAGTCCACCATCGCGGTCTGGCGGGTCGGGTTGTAAGCGGCCAGAATCGGTAGCCCGGTGGGGTCCAGCGTACCCAGATCGGCCGTGCCGGAACGCAGCCAGTCACCACGCACGCCAAGGCGCCAGTGCGGCATGAACTGGTACACCGCCTGCAGGTAGCTGCCGGACTGGCGGAAGCGGGCGGCCGACGCAGCTTCGGCGACACCGTCGGCATCCAGGTTGTAGCTCAGCTCACCGGATTCGCGACGCTGTAGGTACTCGCCCTGCACCTTCAGGTAGCGCTCGCGGCTGTTGCCATTCGGCGCCCATTTGTAGACGAAGTCCGCAATCCAGGTCTGACTGCGGCCAGAAAAGGCATTACTGACCCCGTTATCCTCGAAGCCCCGCTCCCGCGGATTGGCCCGCACATGGGACAAGCCCAGCTGCCACGCCGACGAGTCGCCGATGTCGCCCCCCACGTGGGCAAAGGCGGTCCATAGGCCGGCTCCGTTGGCCTTGCGCTCGGCGCCCGGGTACTTGTCGCCGCCTGCCACCTCGGCACCAAACTCCATGAACAGCTCGGTCGGTGCCACCCAGCGCACCTGTACGCCATCGTTCTGCAGGCGATAGCCGAAGAAGGCCTTGTACGCCAGCGGGGCATCGGAGAAGTCCCACTCGTGAGGATGCTGCTGGTTGATGTAGCCGACGCCGGACAGGAAACGCCCGGCCTTCAGCTTGAGCCCCGCCGGCATGGCCAGCGTCTCGACGTTTACTTCCTCCACCTCGACCACACCGGCGCCGTCGTCCTCAGCCAGCGCGAAACGCGCATTGCCGCGGAACAGGTGATCCACGTTGGCGGAAAAGGCCAGCTCGGACTCGCCGAGGGAAAAGCCCTTGCGGGGAGGCCCGACCTCGCCGCCGGATGGCATGAAGCCGTCGATGCGGTAAGCGGACGGATCACGCTGCAAGCGGGTGAACTTACTGTCGATAATCAGCGACACCGCGGGGTTGAAGGCGCTCGCCGAGGTGGGCCGGCTGGCCACGCTGTCCGCGGTGGCCTGGGCTTCGGCGGCGCGCGCCTCGGCCTTGACCACCGATTGAACCGCAGCACTGGCAGTCGTACCCGCGGCGGCGGCGGAACTGACGGCCCGGGTCGCCTGCTGCTCGGTATCGGCAAGGCGTTTTTCAAGGGCCTGGATGCGCTGCTCGTAGGACTCGCGCAGTTCGCGCAATTGCTCGCGCAGTTGTTTCAGGTCGGCGGCCGGGGCCGCGGGTGTCGCTGCAAATGCCGCGCCCGGAAAAGCGACAGCGAGGGCTACGCACAGCGCGCCCGGTAGATGATGTTTCATGCTTGGTCTTCCAGCTGGATCGGTTCGACAAACGGGGGCTGCCGACGCAGGCAGGGCCAGCGCCGGTCAGCACAACAGGAACGGGATCAGACTGAAAAGACGGGCGGACCGCGACTGTGAGGGCGCGGCAGGCGGAAGGCCCGCAGCGCAACGGTGGCATCGCCGGACAGGAGCGGCGGATGAGAATCCACCGCCAATACCGGGAGGGACGGCGGAAGGGCCGATGCCAGATCGGCAGCGGCCAGACACAGCAGGCAGCGTTCGTGACGCTCCGCCGCCGGCACGCCGCCTTCGTAGGGCACGGAGGCTGCCTGTGCCGAGTCGCCCCGGGCCAGCACAGACAGCTCGCCCACGTGACTGAGCGCGTGGGCGGCGGCAAAGATCTGCGCGCACACCAGCAGCAACGCCAGCGCGCTGCGAAAAACCGTCGAAGGGCGGCCGCGGAAGAAGTTCACGCCGCGTCCTGCGGTGCCGTGCAGAAGCAGGCGAAGGCCCGATCCACAATATCCCGCTCAAGATCGCGAACGATGAAAACCAGGCGGGTGCTGCGATCGGCGTCCGGCCAGGCCGGCAGAGCGGCATCCGGATAGCGCAGGTGATGCACGCACTGGACGACCCGCGGCACGTCTTCGCCGCGCACATTCACGATGCCCTTCACGCGCAGCAACTGGTCGCCCTTGAGCCCCTGGAGCATGTCGAGGGCGGTGGAGAAGTCTCCCCAGCCAACAGGCTCGTCGATGCGCACCACGAAAGCATGGGTTGATGCATCGTGGCGGTCCGGGTCGCTGGCAGGACCACTTCGGCGAGGGGCGTAGGGATTTTGGCGGGCCTTGGCGGCCACCGCTTCAGCGGCCAGCCAGCGGGTCACATCAGCTGACTTGGTGACTGGATTCCACAGGCCGCAATCGACAATCGCTGCCGGATCGGCCTCGCCGCCAGCCACACGAAACTGCGGGGCTCCCGGATTGAGATCGGCCAGCGTAGCGGCAAGGGTTTCGACGACCGCCGGCTCGGCCTGGTCGCATTTGGTGATCAGCAAACGGTCGGCCATCGCCGCCTGCTTGACGGCTTCCGGCTGACGGGCCAGTTGGGCCGCACCAAAAACCGCATCCACCGCCGTGACGACGCCATCCAGGCGATAACGCTCGGCGATGAAAAAATCCTGCATCAGGGTGAAAATTACCGGCGCCGGGTCGGCCAGGCCGGTGGTTTCGATGACGACACGCTGCAGCGCCGGCAACTCGCGACGCAAGCGACGCATGAAAATGTCGCGCAGGGCGCGGGCCAGATCGCCACGCACCGTACAGCAGATGCAACCCGATTCGAGAAGGACGAGATGCTCGTCGATGTGCTCGACGAGCAGATGATCGATCGGCACGGCGCCGAACTCGTTCATCAACACCACCGTGCCGGCCAGCGCGGGCTGGCGAAGCAGGTGATTCAGAAGCGTTGTCTTCCCCGCACCGAGAAAACCGGTGAGCAGGGTGACAGGAATGCGGTTCGCCGAGGCGGTCATGGGGGTGCGTGGCCGTCCCGGCGAATCAAAGCCAAACGGAGGATTACTCCCCGTACAGCTTCTGGGTGCGCTCGCGGCGCTCCTGGGCGTCGATCGACAGGGTCGCGGTCGGACGGGCCAGCAGACGGCCAATACCGATCGGATCACCGGTCTCTTCGCACCAGCCGTATTCGCCTTCGGCGATGCGCTCCAGGGCTTCCTCGATCTTCTTGATCAATTTGCGCTCCCGGTCGCGCACACGCAGTTCAAGCGCGTGTTCCTCTTCCACCGTGGCCCGGTCGGCCGGATCGGCAACGAGTTCGTTCTCACGCAGGTTGGCGCCGGTACTGGCCGCATTTTCCAGCAGCTCGTCACGCATCTTCGCGAGACGCACGCGGAAGAACTCCAGCTGGGCCGGGTTCATGTAATCATCTTCCGGCATGGCCAGAATTTCAGCCTCGGACAGCAGGGCTTCCTTGCTTGTCGTACTTGCAACCATGTCTCATTCCTCCCATGAATCGGCTATCGGGCCCGGCTGCCGGCGGCAAGCCCGGATTTCGGCCCGTTTGGCGACTCTCTAAAAATTTGCGCCGTATTCTGCCGCAAATTTTCCCGCGACGCTTGTGCGTCTTGTCTCCAACCGATGCACAAAACGCACCAGTCTACATTCAAGACCGCGATTCTAGGCACAGGATCATTGCAATTACAACGGCCCCACTGTGTCCGAAGCCGCATAGCCTACATTCTGAAACACTGAATCGCCCCTCGGACATCGGAACAAGGCATCGCGTACTGTAAAATGTTGCGATGCATGCAACGAACCATCCCGCTCCGGGTGAAGGCGAGGCCTTCTTTTCGCTGCCGGTCCGGGTGTACTACGAAGACACCGACGCCGGCGGCGTCGTTTACTACGCCAACTACCTCAAGTTCTGTGAACGCGCCCGCACCGACTGGCTGCGGGCGATGGGTTTCGAGCAGAACCGCCTGTATCTCGAACAGGATATCGTATTTGTCGTGCGCACCGTGAAGGCCGATTATCTGCAGGCTGCCGTTCTCGACGACCTGCTCAACGTCGTCACCACCATCGACAAGCTCGGCCATGCCAGCCTGGTCTTCGCCCAGACAATCCGGCGCGACGACAAACCCCTCTTCGAAGCCCTGATCACCATCGCCTGCGTCAACCGCGTCTCGAAACGCGCAACCCCGATTCCCCCCGCTGTGCGCGCACAGTTCGCCACCCTGGTTCAAACCCGATGAACGTCACAGAAGATCTCTCCATCCTGTCCCTGATCGCCAACGCGAGCCTGCTGGTCAAGCTTGTCATGGCCCTCCTCGGCACCGTCTCCTTCATGTCCTGGTACTGGATCTTCCGCAAGTGGTTCTCGATCCGCGACGCCCAGAAGAAGACCGACCTGTTCGAGCGCGACTTCTGGAGCGGCGGCGATCTCAACGCCCTTTACCAGAGCGCCGCCACCGGCCGTCACGAGGCCGCCGGCATGGAGCGCATCTTCGAAGCCGGCTACCGGGAATTCGCCAAGCTGCGCGGCAAGAGCCTCGACCACGGCGCCATCATCGACGGCGCCAAGCGGGCCATGCGCGCCACCTACCAGCGCGAAGTGGACGATCTGGAAGCCCATCTGGCTTTCCTGGCTTCGGTCGGTTCCGTATCGCCCTATGTCGGCCTGCTCGGCACCGTGTGGGGCATCATGAATGCCTTCCGCGGCCTCTCCAACGTGGGTTCGGCAACCCTCGCCCACGTTGCCCCGGGCATTGCCGAAGCCCTGGTGGCCACGGCCATCGGCCTGTTCGCGGCGATTCCGGCGGTGGTGGCCTACAACCGCTTCGCTCACGACATCGACCGCATCGCGATCCGCTTCGAGAGCTTCACCGAAGAATTCCTGAACATCCTCCAGCGCCAGCTGCGCTGAACGGAGTCCCGCCGCAATGCGCCAACGCCGCCTGATGAACCAGATCAACGTCGTGCCTTACATCGACGTGATGCTGGTTCTGCTCGTGATTTTCATGGTCACCGCGCCGATGATCCAGTCGGGCTCGGTGAACCTGCCCAGCGTGGATAAAGTCCCCGCCCCGCCCACCGACGCCATGGTCGTACAAGTCAAGCCGGACGGCGAACTGACCCTCCGCGCCACCAGCAACGCCACCGAGAAGCCCCTCAACCGCAAGGATCTGATCGGTGCAGTGCAGGCCGCCGTATCCGCCAACCCCGGCCAGTCGGTCATCATCGCCGCCGACAAGAGCGTCAAGTACGAACAGGTCATGAACACCCTCAACGACCTGCGCAACGCGGGCGTCAACAAGGTCGGCCTGCAGACGCAGATCGGTCAGTCTGCCCGATGAATCCTGCGCTGCCCGCCAACGAGCGCGGCAAGTGGTGGTCCATGGTCCTCGCGGCCCTGGTTCACGCTGCGCTCGGCCTGTTCCTGTTCTTCGGCGTGCGCTGGCAAAACCGCCTGCCCGACCCCATCGAAGTCGAGCTGGTGAGCGCCCCGCCACCTGCCGCACAACTCGCTCCGCCGCCGGCCCCCGCACCGGCGCCTCCCGTCACAGCCCGCCCCAAGCCTCCGGCACCGGAACCGGAAGACGAACCCGAGCCCGAGCCGCCCCCGCGCAAACAGCCGGACATCGCCATAAAGGCCCCCGAGCCCCAAAAAAAACCGCCCAAACCGGTGAAGGAAATCGTCAAACCGGTCGAAAAACCGGTCGTCAAAGCGCCCAAGCCGGAACCTAAACCGGAACCCAAGCCAAAGCCGAAACCCGAACACAAGCCGGAACCCAAGGCCAAGCCGGAACCGGTCAAGACCGAAAAGCCGTCAAAGCCGGTTGAAAAGCCCGTCAAGACAGATAAAGCAGCCAAGGCCGAGGCGGAGCACAGCCGCGCCCTGGAAGACAAGCGCATGCGCGAACTGATGGCCCGGGACAGCGAGAGCGCGTCCCAGTCCCATCAACTCCAGGAGGAACTTGCGCGGGTTGCCGGCGCCAAAGCCAGTGCTGCACGCAACAAGGCCATCGAGGCCTACGTCGAGAAGATCCGCGCCAAGGTGAAGGGCAACATCGTGCTGCCGCCGGGCGTCAGCAATGATCCCTTTGCGATTTTCTACGTAGACCAGTTGCCCGACGGCTCCGTGATCGAAGTCCGCCTCAAACGCTCCACCGGCAACGCCCAACTGGATGCCGCCATCGAACGGGCAATCCAGAAATCGAGCCCGCTGCCCAAGCCGGACAAGCCGGAACTGTTCAACCGTACGCTGGAACTGAAGTTCTATCCGCTCCGCGACTAAACCCTATCGAGCCATTGCCCATGAATCCACGCATCCTGTCTGTCCTGCGCAGCACCATTCCGGGCGTGCTGGTCCTTGCGTCCACCCTGGCCCAGGCCCAGCTCTCCATCGAGATCACCGGCGCCGGAGCCAACCGCATGCCGGTGGCGGTCGCCAGTTTTGAGGGCGAAAGCACCCTGCCTCGTGCCGTCACCGACGTTGTCCGCGCCGACCTGGAGCGCAGCGGTCTCTTCAAAATGGTCGAACTCGGCCCGACACCCATCGGCGCCGATGCCCCCGTGGACTTCGCCCGCATCCAGAGCAAGGGTGCCGACGCCGTCGCCGTCGGCACCGTATCGCCTTCCGGCAGCGGTCGCTATCAGGTGCAGGTGCGCCTCATCGACGCCGCCAAGCAGGCGGGCCTCGGCAGCCAGATGATGGTGATGGCGCCAGCCCAGTACCGCACCACCGGCCACCGCATTGCCGATTTCATCTACGAAAAGCTCACCGGCGAGCCGGGCGTTTTCTCCACCCGGATCGCCTACGTGCTCAAGTCCGGCTCCCGCTACGAGCTGCAGATCGCCGACGCCGACGGCAGCAACGCCCAGACCGCGCTGGCCTCGAAGGAGCCGATCATTTCGCCCTCCTGGTCGCCGGACGGCTCGCGCCTCGCCTACGTGTCCTTCGAAGCCAAAAAACCGGTGGTGTACGTGCACTCCCTGGCCACCGGGCAACGCAACGTGGCGGCCAACTTCAAGGGCTCCAACTCCGCCCCCGCCTGGGCACCGGATGGCCGCCGCCTGGCGGTGGTGCTCACCAAGGATGGTCAATCCCAGCTTTACAGCGTCAATGCCGACGGCTCCGGCGTGCAGCGCCTGGCGTCCTCCTCCGGAATCGACACCGAACCCTCCTGGTCGGCCGACGGCATGATCTACTTCACCTCCGATCGGGGCGGCAGCCCACAGATTTACCGCGTACCCTCCGGCGGCGGCGAAGCCCAGCGGGTAACCTTCGAAGGCAGCTACAACGTGAGCCCGCGCCCTTCGCCGGACGGCAAGAGCCTGGTTTACGTGTCCCGCAACGGCGGCCGCTTCCAGATCACCATGCTCGACCTGGCCTCCCGCCAGACCCAGATCCTCACCGACTCGTCGAAAGACGAATCACCCAGTTTCGCCCCCAACGGCCGCATGGTGCTCTATGCCACTGAAGTAGGTGGGCGGGGCGTGCTGGCCGCCGTGTCATCCGACGGTCGTGTCAAACAGCGTCTGTCGGTACAATCAGGCGACGTTCGCGAACCCGCATGGGGTCCGCAGCCGCGCAACTGACGCTTATAAAAGACAAAACATCCATTTCCCGCCCCTGCGATCGCTCTCGGAGTCCACACCATGAAGTACACCCGCCTCGCCCTGTCCTTGGTTGCCGTCGGCCTGCTGGCCGCCTGCAGCTCAGCCCCCAAGACCGGCGCCGACCAAGGCGCGGCCGTTGAAGACCGCTCCAGTGGTGCATCCAGTGCCGGCATCGACAGCAACCGTGTCGTGGCCGTAGATGCCAACGCCGCCAGCGGCACCGGCCTCGCCGCGCTGAAGGACCCGAAAAGCATCCTCTCCAAGCGCAGCGTGCTGTTCGACTACGACAGCTACGTGATCAAGGATCAGTACCGTTCGCTGATCGAAGCCCACGCCAAGTTCCTCGTCGCCAACCCCAAGATGAAGATGCTCATCCAGGGCAACACCGACGAACGCGGCAGCCGCGAATACAACCTGGCCCTTGGCCAGAAACGTGCCGACACCGTCAAGAAGGCCCTCAGCCTGCTCGGCGTGACCGAAGGCCAACTCGAATCGGTCAGCCTCGGCGAAGAAAAGCCCAGCTGCGGTGACGCCAGCGAAGCCTGCTGGTCTGCCAATCGTCGTGGCGACATGCTCTATTCGGGTGAATTCTGATGCTCCGGCGCCTTCTGCCCGTCCTGCTGGCCGGGCTTTTTGTCACCCAGGCGCACGCCGGGCTGTTTGACGACGAGGAAGCCCGGGCACGCATCAACGCGATGCGCAACGAACTCTCCTCGCGCATCGACAAGCTCGAAGCAAGCGCCCGGGCTCAGCTCGAGCTCGCCAACCAGATCGAACAGTTGAAGACCGAAATCGCCCGCCTGCGCGGCGAGAACGAAGTCCTCGCCAACGATCTGGCCAACGCCAACAAGCGGCAGAAGGACTTTTACGTGGATCTCGACAACCGCTTGCGGAAACTCGAAACCACGCCTGCGGGCGATACGCCGCCACAGCCGCCGGCGGCTACCGTCGACCCGGCCGCCGAGAGCCGCGACTACGAAACGGCCCTCACGCAGTTACGCGGCGGCAAGTACAAGGAAGCCGCCACCGGCTTCAACAGCTTCATCAAGAACTACCCGAACAGCAGCTTCCAGCCCAACGCGCACTTCTGGGCCGCCAGCGCGCTGTACCAGCAGAAGGACAACATCGGGGCCGCCGAGCACTACGCCAAGGTAGCCAGCCAGTGGCCGGATGACAGCCGGGCGCCCGACGCCCTGCTCGGCCTGGCAAGCACCCAGCAAGCCCGGAACGACAACGTCGCCGCCACCCGGACCCTGGAAAAGCTGCTGGCCAAGTATCCGAGCAGTTCCGCGGCGCAAATCGCCAAGCAACGCCTCAAGAAGTAAACCCGCCGGCCCCGCGTCCACCGACCGGGGCTGGGCACCTTGCCCCTCCCGCCATGCCCACTTCCGGTCGTCCTGTCTCCCTCCGCATCACCGAGATTTTCCATTCGCTGCAAGGGGAAACCTCGCGGGCCGGCCTGCCGACGGTGTTTGTCCGCCTCACCGGCTGCCCCCTGCGCTGCACCTGGTGCGACACCGAGTACGCCTTCACCGGCGGCACCACCCGCCCGCTCGATGACATCCTGGCCGAAGTCGCCAGCCATGATTGCCAGACCATCTGCGTCACCGGTGGCGAGCCCCTCGCCCAGAAAGCCTGCCTGCCACTGCTCAGCGCACTGTGCGACGCCGGCTACTCGGTGTCCCTCGAAACCAGCGGCGCCATCGATATCGGCGGCGTAGACCCGCGTGTATCGCGCATCGTCGACCTCAAGGCCCCCGGCTCCGGCGAAGAAGCCCGCAACCTGCTGTCGAACCTTGCGCACCTCACGCCGCGTGACGAACTCAAGCTCGTTCTCGCCAGCGAGGCCGACTACACCTGGGCCACGGCGCAGATCGCCGAACACAGTCTCGCCCAGCGCTGCCCGGTGCTCCTCGCCCCCGTCCAGGGTCAGTTGAAACCTGCCGACCTGGCCGCGTGGATCCTCCGTGACCGCCTGCCGGTACGCATGCAGGTGCAACTCCACAAGATCATCTGGGGCAACGAACCCGGGCGCTAGGCCCGAACGGCCACAACCAGACGCCCGCATTTCCGAACTCCCCGGAGAAACCATGAACACTCCACGCCCCCGCGCCCTCGTCCTGCTTTCTGGCGGGCTTGACTCCGCCACCTGCCTCGCCATCGCCCGCGCCGAAGGCTTCGACGTCTACGCCCTGTCCGTCGAATACGGTCAGCGCCACGCTGCCGAGCTGGCCGCAGCCCAGCGCGTGGCCAGCACCCTCGGCGCCATCGCCCACCGGGTGGCCCATGTGGATCTCGGCCAGTTCGGTGGCTCGGCCCTCACCGACGCATCGCTCGCCGTGCCCATCGAAGGCCTCGAAGGCGGCATCCCGATCACCTACGTGCCGGCCCGCAACACCATCATGCTGTCGATTGCCCTGGCCTGGGCCGAAGTGCTCGGCGCCGAGCACATTTACGTGGGCGTCAATGCGGTCGACTACTCCGGCTATCCCGACTGTCGCCCAGCCTTCATCGACGCCTTCGAAACCATGGCCAACCTGGCCACCAAGGCCAGCGTCGAAGGCCACAAACTGCACATCCACGCCCCGCTGATCGACCTTTCCAAAGCCGACATCATTCGCCGCGGCACCGCCCTGGGCGTCGATTACAGCCTCACCGTGTCCTGCTACCAGGCCGACGACGACGGCAAGGCCTGCGGCCTGTGCGACGCCTGCCGGCTGCGTCGGGCCGGCTTCGAAGCTGCCGGCGTGGCAGACCCGACCCCCTACCGCTGAACCTGCGGGCGCCAGCGCATCTCCAACGACGATGGACGCCCCCACCTCCCTTCCCCTCAGCCTGCCGGCCATCGCCTGGCTGGCCGGTGCCATTGGTGCCGTCTTCGGCTTTGCCGCCCAGCGCAGCAACTTCTGCACGATGGGCGCCATTGCCGACCTCTTCATCATGGAAGACTGGACCCGCCTGCGCATGTGGGCCCTGTCCATCGCCGTCGCCATCATCGGCACCACCGGCCTGCAGGTCGTCGGCCTGATCGACGTCCACAACACGATCTACACCGGCACCCGCGTGCCCTGGCTGTCCCACATCGTCGGCGGCACCCTCTTCGGCATCGGCATGACCCTCGCTTCCGGCTGCGGTGCCAAAACACTCGTGCGACTGGGTAGTGGCAACCTCAAATCGCTGGTTGTCTTCGCCTTCCTCGGCCTGTCGGCCTACATGAGCCTGCGCGGACTCTTCGGCAGCTGGCGCGTCGCCTGGCTCGACCCGATCGCCATTCAGCTCGGCACGGCGCAGGACATCCCCACTCTCCTCGCCGCCCGCTTCCAGCTCGACAGCCGCAGTGCCTGGCTCGCCTGTAGCAGCGTTGCCGCCGGCAGCCTCGGTCTCTTCGCCCTGTCGCGCCGCGAGATGTGGCGCCCGGCGGCGCTGCTGGGCAGTCTCGCCATCGGCGGCTGCATCGTTGCCGGCTGGTACCTGAGCGGCCAGCTCGCCTGGCTCGCCGAAGACCCGGACACCCTGCAGGCCGCCTTCCTCGCCACCAACAGCGGGCGCATGGAATCCCTCAGCTTCGTCGCCCCCTACGCCTACAGCCTCGACCTGCTGATGCTGTGGTCCGACACCAGCCGCATCGTCACCATCGGCATCGCCAGCAGCACCGGGGTCATCGTCGGCTCACTCCTCTCCGCCATCCAGACCCGCAGCTTCCGTATCGAAAGCTTCCGCGATGCACCCGACCTCGCCCGCCACCTCGTCGGTGCCGTACTGATGGGCTTCGGCGGCGTCACCGCGCTGGGCTGCACCATCGGCCAGGGGCTCAGCGGCCTGTCCACGCTATCCCTTGGTTCTGCCCTCACCGTGCTGGCCATTTTCGGTGGCGCCAGCCTGTCGATAAAAATTCAGCTAAGAAACGCTTGACGGATTTTTTAGACGGGCTATAATGCGCATCTCTTCCGGGGGGTCGGTAGCTCAGTCGGTAGAGCAGCGGACTTTTAATCCGTTGGTCGCGAGTTCGAATCTCGCCCGACCCACCAGCAATGGTGGGGCTAAAAAAGCCGGCTCCTGAATGAAGAATGGGTTGTTAGCTCAGTTGGTAGAGCAGCGGACTCTTAATCCGTAGGTCGAGTGTTCGAGCCACTCACAACCCACCAAAGATACCAAGCAAAAGGCCAATCCTCCGGGGTTGGCCTTTTGCTTTGTGGTCCGGACTTGATGCCTTCCTCGCATCGCCTGATGCGCCAGCGCGCCATTTACGCATATGGCAAATCTGCAGGATTTCCCTGACGCGATGCGGAGCCGAAGACTGCTGCAACAAAGCCTAAGCAAAGGTTAAAGTGTGTAAGATTTCCCGACACACTCGCCTCCGGCAAGCCCTGCCCGCCCACCAAGAGCGGGGAGTCACAGCCCTCCACACGTGACCTGGGACCTGCAGGGATTACTGGACGACATGCGATGGACCAATCAGGCACAAGACATGGACACCTTGCGAAACGCGCTCACGCACCAGACACGCTGGCTATCCATCCTCTTTCTCTTGTTCTTTTCCGGGTCTCCTCTGGCCGAGCAGCCGGAGATCACCGTAGGAATTGTCCCGCAGCAGTCGGCGACGGAACTCGCGAGGGTCTGGATTCCCCTGCTCCAGGAAGCCGCCTCCCGCAGCGGGGTTCGTCTGGCGTTCCGGACAGCGCCGGACATTCCTGTTTTTGAAGAACGGCTCAAGCGTGGTGAATACGATCTTGCATACATGAACCCTTATCACTATGCGGTGTTCAGTCGGGCACCCGGATATAAGGTCTTCGCCAAGGAAAAAGACCGGCGCCTGGTCGGTATCATCGTTGTCGCCAAAAATGCCGCCATTTCCGACATCAAACAGCTGTCGGGCAAGGCCGTCGCCTTCCCTGCACCAGCGGCATTTGCCGCAAGCATCCTGCCCCGGGCCGAATTCTCCAGGCAGGGAATTCCGATCGAAGCGCGTTATGTCAATTCCCACGACTCCGTATATCGCGGCGTAGCACAGGGGGTATTCGCAGCGGGCGGGGGCATCAAGCGCACCCTGGAGGCGATCGACCCCGACGTTTCGTCGAAACTGCGCGTACTGACGACAACGCCGAGCTATACCCCCCACGCTTTCGCAGCCCACCCCCGCATCACCCCGGACATCCTGAGCCGGGTGTTTTCAGCACTGAACTCCCTTGACAACGATGATGCGGGCCGCAAGTTGCTCGCCCCCTTGAGCTTCAAGGGGATCGAAGCAGCCTCCGACCATGAGTGGGACGAGATACGTCGTCTCAAGATTGCGCAGGGCATCGGCAGGCAACCATGAAATTTCGGACCAAGACGATTCTTGGCATTGCCCTGATCGAAGGGGTTCTGCTGACCATCCTCGGACTGAGCGTGCTCGGGCAATTGCAATCATCGAACGAGGCGGAACTCGAACGCCGGATAGCGACAACAGCCCGCCTCCTCAGCGCGAGCGTGCGCGATGCGCTGATTGCCTATGATCTCGCAACACTGGAAAGCGTCGTATCGGACATTCTCGGCACAGGAGATCTTGCCTACGTTCGGGTACTCGACCAGCAGCAACGTCCTCTCGTCATGCGCGGGGCATTGCCAGCCGGCACCTTTGCGCCGGACAACAATATCTGGAACGTCACCGACGGGATCTACGACCGTGAAGTGATGATGAACGTTTCGGGGCAGGAATTCGGCCGGATTCAATTCGGCATCGATGTTGCGCCATTGCAGGCATTGATCACCAAGACCCGCAACTGGACCCTATCCATTTCCCTGCTTGAAATACTGCTCGTGGCAGTGTTCTCATCGATTCTGGGCACTTACCTGACCCGCCAGCTTCTCTTGCTGCGCAACGCCAGCCAGACCATTGCCAGCGGCAACCTGTCCCACGACCTGGAGGTAATCGGCAACGACGAACTCGCCGAAACCACTGCCGCGTTCAATCACATGGTGTCCCAGTTGCGGGCCGAAGAAGCGGCGCGGACGATCCACGCGACGCGCCTCCAGCGACAGTTGTCCGCCCTGCGACTGCTCAACGATGTGACCGCCCTCGCCGGCCTCGAACCGGACACCACCCTGCGTCGTGCCCTGAAAGTCGCCACCGGACACCTGCAACTGGAGTTCGGCATCATCAGCCGGATCCAGGGCGACGAATACCGGATTGTCGCGCAAGCCTCGCCCCCCGACACACTCGTCGACGGCGCCAGCTTTCCCCTCGGCGTCACCTATTGCAGCGAAACCCTGGCCAGGGGTGACCTGCTCGCCATTCCCGATGCCACCACGTCGGAATACGCAGGCCATCCGTGCTTGCGCGACTTCGGTCTTGCTGCCTATATCGGGATTCCGATCTGGGTTCGCGGAGAGATTTTCGGGACCCTCAATTTCTCATCAACAACGGGGCGAGCTGTCGATTTCGACAACTTCGACATCGAGTTCGTGCGGCTCCTTTCCCGCTGGGTCGGTGCCTTCCTCGACCGGATGCAAACGATGGCGGAATTGCAGCAAGGCGAAATCTCTCTGCGTGAAGCCAAGGAGGAAGCCGAGTCCGCCAATCGCGCAAAATCGGCCTTCCTGGCCACAATGAGCCATGAGATTCGTACCCCCATGAATGGCATTCTCGGCATGGCACAACTGCTCATGCTGCCGGAAACCAGGGACTCAGAGCGGCTTGACTACACACGTACCATCCTGAACTCGGGACACGCCCTGCTGACCCTGCTCAACGACATTCTCGATCTGTCGAAAGTCGAGGCCGGCAAACTCGAACTGGAATCCGTGGCCTTCGATCCGGCCGAAATTCTTCACGAAATCAAGACCCTGTTCAACCATGCCGCCAGCGCCAAGGGTCTTGAGTTCGAACTGACCTGGTCAGGCCCGGGGCGACAGCGCTATTACGGAGACCCTCAGCGCCTGCGCCAGATGCTCGCCAACCTCATCGGCAATGCCGTCAAATTCACGGCGGCAGGTGCCATACGCATCGAGGCCCGCGAGATACAGCGTGACGCGGATGCGGCCCAACTGGAATTCGCCGTGAGCGATACCGGCATCGGCATTTCCCCCGACAAGCAGGCACACCTGTTCAAACCCTTCTCTCAGGCCGACAGTTCGACCACCCGCCAATTCGGCGGCACAGGGCTTGGCCTTTCGATCGTGCGCAGTCTGGCCGTGCACATGAAAGGGGAAGCTGGCGTCGAAAGCACGCCCGGGAAAGGCTCCCGGTTCTGGTTTCGCATTCCGGCCAGGCTGGCCGCTGTGCTCGCCAATCCCCTGCAGGCGGCAGACAGCACGCAGGCTGACGCCGATGTGTCGCATTTCCGGGGAAGGGTTCTGGTGATCGAGGACAATCCGACCAATCGCAAGGTCATCACGGCCCTGCTTGGCAAGCAGGGATTGAGCGTAATCGTGGCAGAAAACGGACTGCTCGGGCTCGAGACCGTAATGCGTGGCGAAGCGGTCGACCTCGTGCTGATGGATATTCAGATGCCAGTGATGGATGGCTATACCGCCACCGAGCGCATTCGCCAGTGGGAAACGGCAAACCACCGAGCGCACCTGCCCATCGTGGCCCTGACCGCAGATGCCTTCGAGGAAGACCGGCGGCGCGCGACACGCTGCGGTATGGATGACTTCATGACCAAACCCATCGACATGGCCGCCATGACTGCGCTCCTCGCCCGCTGGCTTCCGCCGCAGCCAGCCACCGTGACCGCGCCAGACAGGCAAGCGGATGCCAGCCAGGCCCCTGACGTCGAGAAGATCGAAGCCCTGCTCGGCCAACTACTCCCGCTGCTTGCCCACAACAAGTTCAACGCCCTTGGCAAGTTCAGGGAGCTGCAACACCTCGTCGCCAATACCGCGGTCGCCGACAGGATCACGGAAGCCGGCAAACCTCTGGCTGAAATGCGCTTTGAGCAGACATACGCAAGCCTGCTCGACATCGCCATGACCTGCAAATGGAGCATCAAGCCGGAATGAACGAGCGTCACTCCCGCATCCTGGCCATCGATGACACCCCGGCCAACCTGCTGACTCTGGGTGCCGCACTGAGTGAGGAGTTCGACGTCCAGATCGCCACGTCGGGCGCACAAGGACTGGCGCTGGCCGCGGAAATGCCGCCTGACCTGATTCTGCTCGACGTCATGATGCCGGGCATGGATGGCTTCGAGACCTGTCGACGGCTCAAGGCAGACACCCGGCTCAAGGACATTCCGGTGATCTTTGTCACCGCGCTGAACGACATCGAATCGGAAATCCAGGGACTTGGCCTGGGCGCCGTCGACTACATCACCAAGCCGATCCAGGTGAGCATTGCACGCCAGCGCATCCGTAATCTGCTTGAGCGCGAGCAACTGCGCCGGCAACTCATGGCCCAGCGCGATCAGCTGGCGCTCGAGGTGGCGGAACATGCCAGAACCCAGGTCATGCTGCGCAAACTCACCGTCGCCATCGAGCAAGGCCCGGCGGCGGTCGTCATCACCGACCCGGACGGCACCATCCAGTACGTCAATCCCGGCTTCACCGCCATGACGGGCTACGACGCGACGGAGGTCATCGGGGAAAACCCGCGCATCCTCCAGTCCGGCGAAACCAGCCAAAACACCTACCAGAACCTCTGGCAGCACCTGGAGGCCGGCCAGGCCTGGCAGGGAGAACTGATCAACAAACGCAAGAACGGCGAGCACTACTGGGAAGAATCCCTGATCGCCCCCGTCACCGACGCCTCTGGTGCGATTACCCATTACGTCGCCGTCAAGTCGGACGTCACCAAGCGCAAGGCCGCCGAAGAAACCATCAAAGATGCAAACCGGCAATACCAGGATCTCTTGTCGGCCGCCTCCGAGTTTTCCATCATTCTCACCGACAAGAACGGAGTGATCAGGATTTTCAACCGGGGCGCCGAGCGCATGCTGGGCTATCGCGCCGATGAACTGATCGGCAAGGCCGTTCCGGCAGTGCTCCATGTTGCAGCCGAAGTACAGCAACGCGGTGAAGCATTAAGTGCAGAGCTGGGTCGCCCAGTTGCCGGATTCGACGTATTCATCGCCAAGCTCGATACCGAAGGACAGGATCGCCACGAATGGACTTATGTGCGCAAGGATGGCTCGCACTTGACCGTAGCACTGGTGGTGACGGAGGTTTACTCCGCCACGGGTGAGATCGTCAGCTATCTCGGCATCGCCCAGGATGTTACCGAACGGAAAACCGCAGACAAGAAACTGCAATTGGCCGCCAGTGTGTTCACCCATGCCCGCGAAGGCATCATGATCACCGATGCCGAAGGCACCATCATCGAGGTCAATGACACCTTTACCCGCATCACGGGGTACCAGAAAGAGGAAGTCATCGGTCGGAACCCGCGCATCCTCAAGTCAGGCCGGCACACGCCTCAAGACTACGCAGCCATGTGGAAGAGTCTCTGCGAAAAGAAACACTGGTACGGCGAAGTCTGGAATCGACGCAAGAACGGCGAGATTTTTGCCGAAATGCAGACCATCAGTGCCGTCTGCGATGCCACGGGCAAAACACAGCACTTCGTCGCCCTGTTCTCCGACATCACACCCATGAAGGAGCACGAGCAAAGGCTGGAGCACATTGCCCACTACGATGCCTTGACCCACCTGCCCAACCGGGTCCTGCTGGCCGACCGACTGCAGCGGGCCTTGCTGCAGAGCCAGCGACGCAACAATTCGCTGGCGGTGGTGTTTCTGGATCTGGACAGCTTCAAGGAAGTGAACGACACCCATGGACATGGCGTGGGCGATGAACTGCTGATCACCGTATCGCAACGCATGAAATCGGCACTGCGCGAAGGCGACACCCTCGCGCGCATAGGCGGCGACGAGTTTGTGGCGGTACTGGTCGACCTGGAACAGGCAGAGGATTGTCAGCGGATACTGGAGCGCATGCTGATTGCAGTCTCCGACCCCGTGATCTCCGGTGAGACAAGCCTGCAGGTCTCTGCCAGCATGGGTGTCACGCTCTACCCGCAGGACGGCTCCGATACGGATGTACTGATGCGCCACGCGGACCAGGCCATGTATGCCGCCAAGCAGGCTGGCAAGAACCGCTACCATTTGTTCGATGTTGCCCAGGACAATGCCATCAAGATCCAGCACGATAGCCTGGAGCGCATTCGTCTCGCCTTGAGCCGGCACGAGTTTCTGCTGTATTACCAGCCCAAGGTCAACATGAAGTCCGGCGAAGTGATCGGCGCCGAGGCCCTGATCCGCTGGCAGCATCCCGAACGCGGGCTGCTGAACCCTGCCGAGTTTTTACCGATCACCGAAGATCACCCCATCAGCATTGAAATCGGTGAATGGGTGATCGGCACCGCGCTGGCGCAGATGAGCTCCTGGCACGCCAGGGGGCTGGCAGTGCCGGTCAGCGTAAACATCGGCGCGCGGCAATTGCAGCAGGACTGTTTCGCCACGCGACTCAGCCAGTTGCTGGCAGAGCATCCAAACGTGCAGCCCTGGAGCTTGCAACTCGAGGTCCTGGAAACCTCCTGCCTGGAAGACCTGGGCAAGGTTGGCGCCGTAATGAAAGCCTGCCAGGCCGTCGGCGTGGACTTCACCCTGGACGACTTCGGTACAGGCTACTCGTCGCTCAGCCATCTCAAACATCTGCCGGCGGCAACCCTGAAGATCGACCAGAGCTTTGTCCGCGACATGCTGGATGACCCCAACGACCTGGCAATCATCAACGGCGTGATTGGACTGGCCCGCGCCTTCGGTCGCTCAGTCATCGCCGAAGGCGTCGAGACGGCTGCGCATGCGACCTTGCTGATCTCCATGGGCTGTGAGGATGCTCAGGGTTACGGCATTGCCCGGCCGATGCCGGCGACAGACCTGCCCGCCTGGATATCAGGCTGGCGACACCTGGGCTACGTGGGAAAAACGTGAGGCCGGCAAGTTGAAACGCTCAAACAAAATCCCCATGCTCACCTGGATTCGGCTGCGACTGTTCAAGCGCAACATCCCCTCCGAGATTGCTCGGGCCCGGATACTCATCCAGGCCATTGATCGCGGCGGCATTCCGCTCAATCCGGCCAGAGTGAATGCCATCGCCCGGGACCTTGGACTTGAAGTTTCCCGCCGAGCGCCGGTCGAGCAGACCATTGAACGGATTCGCGCCTGTTTGCAGCGTCACTCGGAATGGCATCCATGAGGCACTCACCAGGCGCCTTGAAGCAGCCCGGGAGATGGGACACCGAGGCGGGTTAACCGGGATGCGTCCACATATTTGTCAGTGTTAAAGTGCCAAAACTTCCAGCAAGCCGCCATTGCGCAGCCTGCAGCGGAATAATTCCGCACTGGATCAAGAAACTTAGGAGCCCTCATGCAAGTAGTGAAAAACAGCGTCGTCACCCTCAATTACAGCGTCACCGATCCCGATGGCGCCCTGGTCGATGACGGCAAGGAACCACTGGTCTACCTCCACGGCGGCTACGACGACATCTTCCCCAAGATCGAGGAAGCCCTCGAAGGCAAGGGTATCAACGAAACCGTGAAGGTCCGGCTGCACGCGGACGAGGCCTTCGGTGAATACGACGCCGAACTGGTACAGATCGAGTCCCGCGACGACCTCCCGGAAGAACTGGAAGTCGGCATGGAGCTTGAGGGCGATCCGGAAGATGGTGAGGAAGACGACGAAGTCATTCTCTATCGCGTCACCGAAATCGACGGCGACAAAGTGGTGCTGGATGGCAACCACCCCCTGGCCGGCAAGGCCCTCGTGTTCACCTGCACGGTTGCCTCCGTACGTCCGGCAACTGCCGAAGAGCTGGCTGTCAGCAGCGTCATCGACCCGGAAGACAGCAACTAAGAGCCCACATTCTTTACACCCTCCTCACGGGTGTGGATTGGCAACCCGAGCGGCGCAGGCCCCTCGGGTTTTTTCTTGCCGTAGACACGCACAGAGGTGCCGCGCAGTTTGCGTACCATCCCGAGCCCTTTGCTACACTTGTCCGCAAAACACACCCCGCCGGCACACGCTTCATGCCCTTTCATTTTCTGCTGACCAGTGGCATCACATTCGCGGCCGACGAGGAATACCTTGAACTGCGCTTCCGCGTCCTGAATTCGCTGATGCTGGTGGGGCTGCTGTCCACCGGCCTGTTCATCGGACTCGACTGGACAGGCATCAACTCACTGGGGCACCGGCAGCTCGCCGCAACGCAGGCCAACCTGCTCCTGACAGCACTGCTGATGGTCGCCCTGCGCAATCGGAAACAACTGCTGCGGCCCATATCGACGACCTTCATCCTGGTCAATCTGATGACTTACACATCAGCGCTGATCTGGGTCACCAACGATGAACTGCGGGTCCTGTGGTTTCATCTGGCAGTGATGTTCTCCTGCGTCCTGCTGGGGTCGCGTTCCGGCCTGACGATGACCGCGCTGTCCATCGGCCTCATTCTCATGGCGCAGCCGCTGATGGCGCCACCTTTCACACCCAACGCACTGACCACCCTGGTCATCAGCCTGCTGGTGACGGGTTTCGGGGCATTCACCTATACCCGGCGCTCGGAATCGGCCTTCGAGCGCTTGCGCATGTCCAACATCGAACTGCGCGCGCTGGCCAGCCGTGATCCCTTGACGGGCCTGCTGAATCCCCGTGCGTTTGGCGACATTGCCAACCAGTTGATCCGCATCTCCCAGCGCAAGGGGCAGACGGCTTCCATGCTGTTCATCGATCTCGACCACTTCAAGCACATCAACGACCAGTACGGACATGCCACCGGCGATATCGTCTTGCGCGCCGTGGCACAGGAGCTGGGCAACCACACCCGCAAAAGTGACGTTCTGGGCCGTATCGGCGGCGAGGAGTTTCTGTTCTTCTTGCCTGACACCACCGCCGACAGCGCCCGCGAAGTGGCCGAGAAGCTGCGCCTGGCAATCCAGGCGATGCGCATATCGCTTGCCGATGACACGCAGATTCAGGTGTCAGCCAGCATCGGCGTGTCGCAAAGCCTGCCGACAGACAGCACCATCTCCGCCCTACAACGCCGCGCCGACCAGGCGATGTACCTGGCCAAGGCGCAAGGACGCAACCGGGTTGCAGGCTGACAGGGAACAAGATCAGCACCAACACCGGCCGCAGGGAGAGTCGTGCACCCGCACGCACTTAAAGATTCCCAAAAACGGCCGATAAGGTTTCTTGTTTGCATCCATCCGCGCTGTGCCGACTCATTGCCAGCTCGCAGTCTTGAGGTCTGCCATGCTCGAAAACGTTGTGATTGGATTCGCCATCAGTGCCCTGCTCGTTGGCAGCATTATCTTTGCGCGACACAGGCGAAGAATGCTGATGGCTCACCGACGCCGGGAACACCTTCTGTCGCTCATCGGCTTCAGTCATGCCGCGCCAGAACGCACCAGCCTGAACTGGTGGGCGCGTTTTCAATTGCGCAAATAGCGGACCAGCCTCCACGCAAGCGGCTCATGGCACCACTTTGCCCGGCCGCATTCGCGCCCAGGCAAGACAGCACAGTCCACCCGTGACAGCCCCGGCGGCAAAGCCTTCCCAGCTCTCGATCGGCAATATTTTGCCGATCAGCAAATAGAGCATCGACAACGGCAGCGCAACCGCAAAGACAGCATTCCCGACATCCTTCGACCGGACAAGCATTCCGCATATCGTCCACAAAAACCGGAACAGTCCGGCAAGGAACAGTGCAAGAAAAAAATTACCGAAAAACGCATCCACGGGCTTAACCACGCTTTCTTGTCAGTTCGGTCCGATGATAACAAAAACCCTTTTTTCACCCCGAGAGCACGGACCCACGCACCAAAGGCGGCGCCAGGGCTTGCCTCCTTCCACTTCCCTTGATACTATTCGGCCTCGCTTTTTGCAGGTTGATGAACTCTTTATCAGGCGAAGAGTTGCAAGCAAAAAGCTGTCTCACCCGGAGCATCCGGCACTCTTTTGCATGCCCGTCATGCAAGGCGTACAAAGCGGCAGTAGCTCAGTTGGTAGAGCGCAACCTTGCCAAGGTTGAGGTCGAGAGTTCGAGACTCTTCTGCCGCTCCAGATTTTCTGCATTTCACCTGGCTCACCAAGTCGGTGGTTTTAACTCTCGGTAATCATGAGAGTCAGATGTAAGGTGGGCGTCCCCATCGTTTGCGTGATTCAGCCCATGTAGCTCAGTGGCAGAGCACTCCCTTGGTAAGGGAGAGGTCGGCAGTTCAATCCTGCCCATGGGCACCACCGAACCCTGTAGTTCCTCGGTCCATTCCCGGTTATTTCTTCGCTGTGCGCTGCTGCGATACCAGGCCCCGATGATCATCCGTGACCGCCCCACCGGCCCCCACCTGTTCTTCATCGTCAAGGGCTCGATCCTCAAGCGCATCCTGGTCCCGCTGGCCGGCAACGCGCTGACGGCAATCCTTGTCACACTCGCCCACGGCGAACTCCTCAATCACAAGATCGTCGTTACCACTGCGCCCTTTTCGCTGATCGGGCTGGCGCTGGCCATCTTCCTGGGTTTTCGCAACAGCGCGGCCTTCGACCGTTACTGGGAAGCACGCAAGCTGTGGGGTGAGCTCATCCACCGCAGCCGCAGCCTGTCCCGCCAGGTGCTGTCGATGGTGCAGGAGAACGGCCCTGCGCTGGCCTCGAATGGCCTGGCCGATGTACGGGTGCGCTTCATCTATCGGGCCATTGCCCTCGCCCACGCATCGCGGCATTACCTGCGCGGCACACCTCCCGGCCCCGACACCAAGCCCTTCCTGCAACCCGAAGAGTGGGAGGCCATGCAGAAGAGCACCAACCCACCGGATTACCTGCTGCAGCGCATGGGTACCGACCTGCGCCTGTGTCTCGACACCGGCCGCATCGACACCAATATCGCCTGCGGCATAGACCAGACCCTGTCGTCCCTTGCCGCGGCCGTCGCCGGCTGCGAGCGGATCAAGGGCACGCCGATCCCCTTCCCCTACGCGCTGCTGCTGCACCGCACCGCCTACCTGTACTGCTTCCTGCTGCCCTTCGGGCTGGTGGACACCCTCGGTGCCACCACGCCCTTCGTAGTGACCTTCGTGGCTTACACCTTCTTCGGGCTGGATGCGGTCGGCGACGCCATCGAGCAGCCCTTCGGCAGCGGACCGGACGATTTGCCTCTCAACGCCCTGTGCCGGCATATTGAAGTGAATCTGCGCGAAGCGCTCGTGGACACCAACATCCCGCCACTGCTGGAGCCGGTGGATTACTGCCTGAACTGAGGCCCGGATGCGCGCCCGGTACGTCCCCCGGCGCAGCCCGGACAGCTGACTCCAGCGCCACGAGCCCGACCTGATCGGCGACCACCGCGCGGTACAGCACCGCGCAACGCGGCCCCATGGAAACCCGCAGATCACTTCGGGCTTGTTCGGGCCCTTAAAAATACCAAGTGGAATATCGACACTGGCGGGAAGGATTTCGGCCATGCGAAGCTGTGCCGAAGCGGAGGCGCTTTTACCTGGATAGCCAACAAAAAGGCCCGTCTTTGATGAAAAACGCCCTGAAAAACACAGATTTCGCTGCCGTTCCAGCAGTCCACGCCCTCCATCTTTATATTTTCAACATCTACGGGTAGTACATTCGACTTTCCTTTCCCCCCGGGGCACCCGTTCGACAGGCACTGAAGGCAACGGATGAGGAGATAGTCGTTTGCTGCATCGCAACAAGGGGACTATCCTCTGGTCTACGGCACCCACATTTTGAAGCGAGAATCAGCGTGAGCGAAATTGATCTGAAACGGTTTTTCCTCGAACAGGTCCGTCTGTTCGAAAGCTTTCCGGCCGACAAGGTCGAGGAAATCGTCCGTCAGGGCCACCTTGCCACCTACGAGGGGAACGAGGCCATCCTCGAAACCGGTGATGAAGGCAAGTTCATCGGCGTGATGATCACCGGCCACTCGGAGATTTCCGTCACCGACAACACGGGCACCCGCTCCGTGATCAGCCAGCTCGGACCAGGCGATGTCTTCGGCGTGATGTCCACCCTCACCGGTGACCGCGTGACCGCCGACGTGATCGCCGGCAACCGCTGCTTCGTGCTGCTGATCCCGTTGAGCGTCTTCAACGCCCAGATCCTGACCAACCCCAAGGCCGTCGGCTATCTGTCGCGCCTGCTCCTCGACCGCATGCGGACGATGTCGGTGGATCTCGTCGCCGACCAGAGCAGCGCCATGAGCAAGTCCGACGACCCCTACGCCCTGTCCCTGCACACCGACACCCCGGGCAAGGTGCTGGTGCTCAATGTCGGTCTCAGCCAGATTCACTTCGGCATCTACGACACCCAGGACCTCGGCTCCGATGTGCACGGCATCATCGACAATTCGGACGACTGCGTTTCCCGCATCAGCGTGGTGGTGGGCACCCAGACCAAGATCCTGACCTGTGATCCCTTCCCGCTCTCCGAGCTGTTCCGGGTCATCCACGACGCCACCAGCCTGCTCGGCGACGGCTTCATCTTCCACCCGGAAGACGTCTCCTCCGTCGGCCACCGGGTCGTGCATGGCGGCAGCAAATTCTCCAGCGCTGTGGTCATCACCCCGACGGTGATTGCCGACATCGAAGCCCTGTCGGTGTTTGCGCCGCTGCACAACCCGGTCAACGTGGAAGGCATCCGCGAGGCCATGAAGCAGCTGCCTGACGTGCCCCACGTGGCCGTCTTCGACACCGCCTTCCACCAGACCCTGCCGCCCTACGCCTACCTGTACGGCCTGCCCTACGACCTCTACAAGCAGGACGGCATCCGTCGCTACGGTTTCCACGGCACCTCCCACCGCTACGTCTCGCTGAAGTCGGCCGAAGTGCTCAAACGCCAACTGGGCGAACTGGAAATCGTCTCCTGCCACCTGGGCATCGGCGCCTCCCTGTGCGCCATCGACCACGGTCGCTCGGTGGACACCAGCATGGGCATGACGCCCACCGACGGCCTGATCATGCCGAGCCGCTCCGGCAGCATCGACCCGGCAGTCATGATCCACCTGCTCGAACATCACAAGATGTCGCCGGAGGCGCTGTCCAACCTGATCAATACCGAGAGCGGCCTGAAGGGCATCTCCGGCATCTCCAGCAACATCCACGACATCGAGAACGCCGCCAGCGACGGCCATCACCGTGCCCTGCTGGCCCACAAGGCCTTCTGCTACCAGGTACGCAAGAACATCGGCGCCTACGTGGCGGCGATGGGCGGCATCGACGTGCTGGCCTTCACCGGCGACATCGGTGAAACCAGCGCCACCGTACGCAGCCTGGCCTGCCAGGGTCTCGGCTACATGGGCATCAAGCTCGACGAGGAAAAGAACCGCAACCTCGGCCCCGTAAGCTCCCACGCCATCATCTCGGCGGACGACTCACCGGTCACCATCCTGGTCATTGCCAACGACGACGAGCGCCTGGTGGCCTGGGAAACCCTGCGGGCCATCGAGCGCAACCAGCTCATCATGGCGATGAAGGAAGAAGAAGCCGAGGCGCCGATTCCGATCGAGATCTCGGCCCACCACATCCACCTGTGCCAGGCCGACGTGGAAAAGCTGTTTGGCCCCGGCCACCAGCTGACCCCCGAACACGAGCTGTCCCAGCCCGGCCAGTTCGCCTGTGCCGAGAAAGTGCACCTGGTCGGCCCCAAGGGACGCATCGCCAACGTTCGCGTACTTGGCCCGACGCGCAAGGAAACGCAGGTCGAGATCGCCATGACCGAGCAGTTCAAGGTCGGCATCCAGCCGCCGATCCGCGAATCCGGCGACCTGGTCAACACGCCGGGCATCACCCTCGAAGGGCCGGCCGGCAGCACCACCATCGAGCGGGGCGTGATCTGCGCCCAGCGCCACATCCACATGACGCCGGAAGACGCCAAGCGCTTCCGCGTGCGCGACAAGTACATCGTGCGCGTGCGGGTCGAAGGCGAGCGGGAACTGATCTTCGGCGACGTGGTGGTACGGGTCAATCCGGCCTACCGGCTGGCCATGCACATCGATACGGACGAAGGCAACGCCGCCAGTATCCGCACCGGCATGCTCGGCTACATCGAGGAAATCCAGAGCCGCCTCTGAAGGCGGGCAACCGGGCTCAGTCCATCTCGGCCCGGTTGCGCCCCTTTTCCTTGGCCAGATACAAGTGGGCATCCGCGCGGCGGAACAGCTGCACCAGCTTGCCGTCGGCGCGCAGCACGTGCGCGCCCCCCACCGACAGCGTCACGCAGCCCCAGCCGGCATTGCTCTGATGGGGAATCCCCAGGGCGTGCACCGCTGCCACCAGGCTGGCGCCCAGCCCGGCATGGGCAGCCGCCGAACAGCGGGGAATCAGCACCGCAAACTCCTCGCCGCCGTAACGGGCCGCAAAGGCATCCCGGACCAGCCCGGCGGCATTGGCCTTCGCCACCACCTCCGCCAGTGTCGCCGCAATGGCCCGCAGACAGTCGTCGCCAGCCAGATGCCCGTAGCCATCGTTGTATTTCTTGAAGTTATCCACGTCGAGCATCAGCAAGCCGAAAGACGCGCCCACGCGGCAGGCCTCCGCCCATTGATGATCAAGACGCAAATCCATGTAGCGCCGGTTACAGAGACCGGTGAGTCCGTCCTGACGGGCCAGCGCCTCCAGCTTGCCGTTGGCGTGAGCCAGCTCGGCACGCAGACTGGCAATACGCGACATGGCTTTCATCTTGGCCTGGAGCACGGCTTCCGGCACCGTTTTGGCGATGAAATCGTCGCCCCCCGCCTCAATCGCGGTCACCAGATTCTCCGGCGTGTCCGAAGCGGTCAGAAAAATGATCGGTGTCCATGCCCAGTCCTGCGTGGCCTCCAGCGCACGAATCCGCTGGGCTGCCTCGAAACCGTTCATCACCGGCATCTCGATGTCCATCAGCACCAGATCAGGCAGCGCCTCCCGAAAGCGTGCCAGCGCCACCTCCCCGTTCTCGGCAACCGTCACCTTGTGGCCGATCACCTCCAGGCGTGCGCCGATCACCGCAGCCACCGCCCGCGAATCGTCCACAAGCAAAATGCGCATAGTCCTGTTCCTGTGTGCTGATAACCGAAGTGTTACTAACGCAGTAAAACCCCAAAACTTGAGGGGACTTTTCGGTGCCGCCCGATGCACAGGAAATTGGGACAGATCAAGGCCGTGCAAGGCCACGCCGGTGACACTGCGCGCATGGATACCTCCCCCGACACATCGCCCCCGCACAGCGGCCCCGCCGCCTCCCCCCCCGGAGACCTGGCGATCTGGTTCTTCATCCTCGCCGAACTGCTCGCCTTCGGGGTGTTTTTTGGCGCCTACGCTTTCGGCCGGGCCCACAACGTCGAACTCTTCAACGAGATGCAGCAAACCCTCGACCGCCAGGCCGGAGCCTTCAACACCGTCCTGCTGATCACCGGCAGCTGGTGCGTGGCCCGCGCCGTCGAAGCCGTCGGGCGCAGCCGCTCCGCCACCGGCGCCCGCTGGCTACTGGCCGGCATCGCCTGCGGCGGTGGCTTCCTGGTGGTCAAGGGCTTCGAGTACGCCGACAAGTTCGGGGCCGGCATCAACCTGTCCACCAACACCTTCTACATGTTCTATCTGTCGCTGACCTTCTTCCATTTCATGCACGTCATCCTCGGCATGGTCATCCTCGTCGTCCTGTGGGTAAAAACCCGCCAGGGCGCCTACGGGCCGGCCGACATGAACAGCATCGAAAGCGGCGCGGCCTACTGGCACATGGTGGATCTGGTGTGGATCGTCCTCTTCCCGCTTGTTTACGTGATGAGGTGAGGTCATGAATACCCGTCAGCTCAACATCGCGTGGGTCATCCTGATCCTCGCCACCCTGGCCACCTTCGCCATTGGCGAAATCGGCGACAGCCTCGGCATCGCCGGCCCGCTGGCCATGGCCAGCCTCCTCGTCATCAGCTTCATCAAGGGCCGTCTCGTGGCACTGGACTTCATGGGCCTGCGCGGGGTCAAATTCTTCTGGCGCGGCCTGCTCCTCGGCTGGCTGCTCCTCGTCTCGTCCCTGATTGCCATCGCCTACTGGATCGCCCTCAAATGAACGCCCCCATGGAAACCAACATTCCCTTCTACGAAGCGTCCGGCAACGAGATGGAAGTCTTCGAGCAGGCCTGGAAAAACCGCCTGCCGCTGCTCATCAAGGGCCCCACCGGGGTCGGCAAGACCCGCTTTGTCGCCCACATGGCGGCCCGCCTCGGACTGCCGCTGTTCACCGTGGCCTGCCACGACGACCTGACCGCCGCCGACCTGGTCGGCCGCCACCTGCTCGGCGACGGGCAAACGGTATGGTGCGACGGCCCGCTGACCCGCGCCGTGCGCGAAGGCGGCATCTGCTACCTCGACGAAGTCGTCGAAGCCCGCCGCGACACCACCGTCGTCATCCACCCGCTGGCCGACGACCGCCGCGTGCTGCCCATCGAGCGCACCGGCGAACTCCTCCACGCGCCAGACCGTTTCATGCTGGTGATGTCCTACAACCCGGGCTACCAGAACTTTCTCAAGGGCCTCAAGCCATCCACCCGCCAGCGCTTCATCAGCCTGCGCTTCGACTTCCCGAGTGCCGCCCGCGAAGAAACCATCCTCATCGGCGAAGCCGCCTGCGACCCGATGCTCGCCAAGCAGCTCGTCTCCATCGCCGGACGCCTGCGCAGCCTGAAGGATGTGGACCTGGAAGAAGTGGTGTCGACGCGCCTGCTGGTCTACGCGGCCAAGCTGGTCAAGGTCGGCCTCGATCCGGTGGAAGCCTGCCGCTCGGCGCTGGTGGAAAGCCTGACCGACGACGTGGAAGTGGCCGATGCGCTGCTGGAGGTCGTGCGGGCAACCTTCGGGCGCTGAGACGCCCCCCACTGGGCTCCGGCGGCGAAACTTTACCCCTCGCGCACGACGCTTTTTGTGTCGCTGGCGACCCAAGCACCGTCGACAGCGACACTTTGTGCGTCGCTTGCGAAGCAAGCCCCCTCGCAAGCGACGCTTTTTGCCTCGCAGGCGAAGCTTTTTTCGACGACAGCGACGCTTTTTGGCTCGCAAGCGAAGCTTTTTCTGACGGTGGCGACGCCTTCCCCTTCGCCTGCAAGGCTTTCAGCGTCGCGACCGTCGCTCGAAGTGCCGCCACCGCCCCACGCGGCCTCGGCGACCGCATAAAAAGAGCCGCCCGCAGGCGGCTCCCGTACAACACAGGCCCAGGCTGGCCGCTTACAGCAGCGGCGCCAGCCAGCGAGCCGCTTCCTCCACCGTCATCCCGGTGCGCCTGGCCCAGTCTTCCAGCTGGTCGCGCCCGATCTTGCTGACGGCAAAGTAATGCGCGTCGGGGTGGGCAAAGTAGAAACCGCTCACTGCGGCGGCCGGCGTCATCGCGAAGCTTTCGGTGAGTTCCATGCCGGTGTTGGCGGTGACGTCGAGCAGCTTGAAAACGTCGCCCTTCACGGTGTGGTCCGGGCAGGCCGGGTAGCCGGGGGCCGGACGGATGCCCTGGTAGGCTTCCTTGACGAGGTCTTCGCAGCTCAGGGTTTCCTCGGCGGCATAGCCCCAGAATTCCTTGCGCACGCGGGCGTGCAGCCACTCGGCAGTCGCTTCGGCGAAGCGGTCGGCGAGCGACTTGAGCATGATCGCCCGGTAGTCGTCGTGGGTGCGCTCGTAGGCGGCCAGACGAGCTTCGATGCCGAGGCCGGCGGTGACCGCAAAGGCGCCGACGTAGTCGGGCACGCCGCTTTCCTTGGTCGCGATGAAGTCGGCCAGGCAGTAGTTGGGCTTGCCGGCCGGGCGCTCATGCTGCTGGCGCAGGCCATGCCAGGTCATCAGCACTTCGCTGCGGGTCTCGTCAGCATAGATCTCGATGTCGTCACCCACCGCGTTGGCCGGGAACAGGCCATACACCGCGCGGGCCTTGACCCACGGGTTGGTGTCCTGCTCGGCGATCATGCGGGCGAGCATCACTTCGGCGTCGGACTTCAGCTCGCGGGCGGTTTCGCCAACGATGTCGTCGTGGAGGATCTTCGGGTAGCTGCCGGCCAGGTCCCAGGTCTGGAAGAAGGGGCCCCAGTCGATGTAATCGACCAGCTCGGCCAGATCCACGTCGATGGCGTGCACACCCAGCTGGGCGGGCACCGGCGGCACGTAGGCGGCATCGGCGTTCCACTTGAAGGGGTTGGCGCGGGCCTGGTTGAGGCTGACCATCGCCACGCCCTTCTTCTGGGCATGCTGGGCGCGCAGATTGTCGTAGTCGGCGGCCACTTCGGCGGCAAAGCTGACGCTCTGGCCTTCGGAGAGCAGCTTGGTGACCACACCGACGGCGCGGGACGCATCCGGCACGTAGATCACCGGGCCGCTGTAATGGGGGGCGATCTTGATCGCCGTGTGGGCGCGGCTGGTGGTAGCGCCGCCAATCAGCAGCGGAATGCCGGCGCCGTCGGCAAAACCGAGACGCTGCATTTCGGCCGCCACGTGGCTCATCTCTTCGAGCGACGGGGTGATCAGGCCGGACAGGCCGATGGCCTGCGCGCCGTGATCGCGAGCGGCGTTGAGGATCTTGTCGCAGGACACCATCACACCCAGGTCCACCACGTCGTAGCCGTTGCAGCCGAGCACCACGCCGACGATGTTCTTGCCGATGTCGTGCACGTCGCCCTTCACCGTGGCCATGATGATCTTGCCCTTGCTGGTGGCGCCGGTACGCAGCTTTTCCGCCTCGATGTACGGAATCAGGTGGGCCACGGCCTGCTTCATCACGCGGGCCGACTTGACCACCTGGGGCAGGAACATCTTGCCGGCGCCAAACAGGTCGCCGACCACGTTCATGCCGGCCATCAGCGGGCCTTCGATCACCGACAGGGGCGGCTTGCCTTCGGCTTCGAGCTTGGCGCGCACCTCCTCGGTGTCCACCACCACGAAGTCGGTGATGCCCTTGACCAGCGCGTGACTCAGGCGGGCCTCGACAGGCTGCTCGCGCCAGGAAAGATCGGGGCCGCTGTCCTTGGCCTTGCCTTCCTTCACCGTCACGGCAAATTCCACCAGTGCCTCGCCGGCACCCGGGTGGCGGTTGAGGACCACGTCCTCGACCTTGTCGCGCAGCACCGGGTCGAGGTCATCGTAAACACCGAGCATGCCGGCGTTGACGATGCCCATGCTCATGCCGGCCTTGATGGCGTGGAACAGGAAGACCGTGTGAATGGCCTCGCGCACCGCGTCGTTGCCGCGGAAGCTGAAGGACACGTTGGAGACGCCGCCGCTGATCTTGGCGTAGGGCAGGTTCTGTTTGATCCACGCCACAGCGTTGATGAAGTCCACGGCGTAGTTGTCGTGTTCCTCGATGCCGGTGGCAATGGCGAAGATGTTCGGGTCGAAGATGATGTCTTCGGGCGGAAAGCCAATGCCGACCAGCAAGTCGTAGGCACGCTTGCAGATCTCGGTCTTCCTGGCGTAGGTGTCGGCCTGGCCCTTTTCGTCGAAGGCCATGACGATCACCGCGGCGCCGTAATGGCGGCACAGGCGCGCCTGACGCAGAAACTCGGGCTCGCCTTCCTTCATGGAGATCGAGTTGACCACGCCCTTGCCCTGGATGCACTTCAGGCCGGCCTCGATGACGCTCCACTTGGACGAGTCGATCATGATCGGCACGCGCGAAATGTCCGGCTCGGAGGCGATCAGCTGGAGGAACTTCTCCATCGCCGCCATGGAGTCGAGCATGGCCTCGTCCATGTTGATGTCGATGACCTGGGCGCCGTTTTCCACCTGCTGACGGGCCACCGCCAGGGCGTCGTCGAAACGGCCTTCGAGAATCATCTTGGCGAAGGCGCGCGAGCCGGTGACGTTGGTGCGCTCGCCGACGTTCACGAACAGCGACTCGGGGCCGACGTTGAAGGGCTCGAGACCCGACAGGCGCAGCTTTTTCTCGATGCTCGGCACGCTGCGCGGGGTGACCAGCGAGACGGCTTCGGCAATCGCCTTGATGTGCGCCGGCGAGGTGCCGCAGCAGCCGCCGACGATATTCACCAGGCCGCTGCGCGCCCACTCGACGATGTCACCGGCCAGCTGCTCGGGCGTTTCGTCGTAGCCGGTGGGCGACAGGGGGTTGGGCAGGCCGGCGTTGGGGTGGGCCGAAACAAAGGTGTCGCAGACATTCGACAGCTCATCCACGTAGGCACGCAGCTCCTTGGCGCCCAGCGCGCAGTTGAGGCCGAAGCTGATCGGCTGCGCGTGGCTCAGGGAGTTCCAGAAAGCCTCGGCGGTCTGCCCCGACAGGGTGCGGCCGGAGGCGTCGGTAATGGTGCCGGAGATCATCACCGGCAGACGACGGCCGAGGTCGGCGTAGAGCTTCTCGACGGCAAAGACGGCGGCCTTGGCATTCAGCGTGTCGAAAATGGTTTCGATCAGCAGGATGTCGGCGCCGCCCTCCATCAGGCCGCGGGCGGAGTCGTAGTAGTCATCAACGAGCGCATCGAAGGTGACGTTGCGAAAGCCCGGATCGTTCACGTCCGGCGAGATCGACAAGGTCCGCGAGGTCGGTCCGAGCACGCCGGCACAAAAGCGCGGCTTGGACGGGTTGGCAGCGGTGAATTCGTCGCACAGGTCGCGCACCAGCCTGGCGCCGGCCACGTTGAGTTCGTAGGCGAGGTCGGACAGGTGGTAGTCGGCCTGCGACACGCGGGTGGCGTTGAAGGTGCAGGTCTCGATGATGTCGGCGCCGGCTTCCAGGTAGGCCCGGTGGATGCCACCAACCACGTCGGGGCGGGTCAGCACCAGCAGGTCGTTGTTGCCCTTCAGGTCCCGCGGATGATCCGCAAAGCGCGCGCCCCGATAGTCGGCCTCGCCAAGCTTGTGCTGCTGGATCATGGTGCCCATTGCGCCATCCAGGATCAGGATGCGGTGGGTCAGGAGGGACTGGAGTTCGGGCGTGCGGTCGGCTTGCATGGATCTACCTCAGTGGTGCGTATGTACACAGCCGGAAGGTGACGCAGCAGCGACGCAAAAGCGAACGGCGCGGCAAACCCGGCTGGAAAGGTTTGCGAGCGCCGTTGTGATTGCCGAGCCTGGCCTGTTTCACAAAGATACCGCTGAACAGGTCGCAACGCCCCTCGACAAGGGCGAGATTGTAGCGTTCCGGCGCCTGCCTTGCCAAGGCTTCAGCAGGGGACGTTATGCTGCGCATTCCAGCCTCCCCGGACTGCCTTCGATGCCACTCCTGCTGACGATCGCCCTGCGCCTCGCGGCCTGCTTCGCCGTCAGCTATCTGGCCTACCGCGAGGTGGGGCCAACGACCATGATGCTGACGCTGCCGCTGTGGGGTGCCGCGCTGGCCCGCCCGATCATCGAGGGCGTGCCAGCCTTGCTGCGCTGGGCCGGCCATCTGCACCTGCAGGCCTGGGAAGGACGTTATTACGAGTTCGACGGGCGGCAGGTTCGCGTGGTGACGCTCGGCGACACCCTGTGGTTTGCCGAGCCGGACGTGGTCGCGATTCTCGGCTGGGCGCCGGAGGCTGTCCGGCGCAAGCTCGGCCGCAACGAATACGGCCCCCTCGGCGAAGGCCGCCTGATGGGCTTCCCGGAACAGGCGCTAGGCCGTCTGCTGGACGGCGATGCCAGCCCGCAGGCCCTGCGCTTTCGCCTGTGGATGGCGCGCGAAGTGATCTTTCCGCACCGCGAACGCCTGCGTCGGGGCCCCCCTTAACCGCCGCGGCCTTGTGCAGCCTGCTGCCACAGGGCCCGCGCATCCTCCCGCCACCCGTGCAGCGCCGTGTAATACCCCTCCCAAACACAGCCATTGCAGCCGCGGCCGCAGCAGGTGGTGGGCGGCGGAGGCGGATTGCGGTGTCCGATGGCCCGGCTGGCAAGAAGATCGCGAATGTCGGCGATCTGCGCCTCGGCCTCGGCGAGATTCGCCGGGCGACGGTCGAAGGGGCGGCAAAGCGAAGGGCTGAGGGACGGGTTCATGGCGCGATCTCCGGCGGGGTCGCGAACATACCATCGGAGCCGGTGGCAGGAAAGGCGCAAGTGTCACGACAGGCGTGCGCCGCCGCGCAACCAACCCGCTGTCATTGCCCGAATATTCCCCGCACCGCTAGAATCAGGCACCACCCCGCCGGAGCTGCATCGTGAACCCCGTTTTCAATGTCGTCTTCTTCGGCGAAACCCTTCCCGGCTACGATCGCGCAGTCGCCCGACAACAATTGCAGGCCCTGCTGAAATGCTCGCCGGCAGCCCTGGAGCAGGTGTTTTCCGGGCAGCGGGTCGGCCTGCGCAAAGGGCTCGACGCCGATGAGGCCAGGCTCTACCAGCTACGCCTCAAGGGCATCGGGCTGATCGTCGTGATCGAGCCGGCCGTTCAGCCCGACGTCGCACAAATCCCGGCCCCGACAGTCGCCGAACCCACGCCAGCCAGCGTTCCCGACGAGACCGTAAGCTGCCCGAAGTGCGGCGAACAGCAACCCCGCCGCACCTTGTGCCGGGCGTGCGCCACCGACATGCCGCGCTTCCAGGCGGCGCTTGAAAATGCGGTGCGCGAGGTCCGGAAAGCCCCCGCGGAAGACGCGCAGGCACAGCCCCCTGCGCACGACGCCTTCGCCGAGCCGGGCAGCCGCCTGCTGGGCCTCGATTTCAAGGGACGCCTCGGGCGCCAGGCCTACTTTCTCGGCGCCACGCTCGGCTTTGCCGCCCTTCTGCTGGCCGGCCTGCTCTTCGTCAAAACCCAGAGCCTTATCCTTGGCGGTCTCGGCCTGCTGCTCTTCATCGTCTACAGCCTCCGCCTTTCCGTCCTGCGCTGCCATGACCTGGGCCGAAGCGGCTGGTGGAGCCTCGCGACGGGCATTCCCTACCTGGGGGCGATCGCCGGAATGATTCTGACCCTGATGCCGGGGCAAAAGGACGACAACAACTGGGGCGCCCAACCCCGCAGCCTGGGCTGGCCAGCGTTTGCGGGCGGCCTGGCCCTCGCCATCGCGTCCATCGCCGGCTTTGCGTCGATGTCCGCCGACCTCTACCGCCTGCCTGCCATGACCCGCCAGGTGCACAGCGGCAGCACGCCCGAGGCCACCTTCAAAGCCCGCTACGATGCCGGCCGCGACCGGATTCTCATGTATTCCCTGTCCACCTGCGGCTATTGCGCCGAGAAGCGGCGCCTTTTCGACCGCCTGGGCGTGCGCTATACCGAGTACATGATCGACGAAGATCAGGCCGCCGAGGATCGTCTGACCAGCCGCATGCGCCAGGCCGGCCTGCCCGTGGATGCCATCGGCACACCAATCATCGAGGTCAACGGCACGCTGCTCCCCAACAACCCGGACCTCGACGAGATCGCCCGGCACCTCACCCGGACCAGCAAGGGCTGAATCCGCACAGCCCGTATGCATGTCAGAATCGGCCCGTCCGCAAACCCACCCGTGCCGAAGATGATCAGCATCTACCAGCTCAAGCCCCGCTTCCAGGCCCTCCTCCGGCCCATCGTCGGCCGCCTTGCCGATGCCGGCGTCACGGCCAACCAGGTAACCCTGGCGGCGATGTGCGTTTCCATCGCCCTCGGCATCGGGCTGTTCCTCCACCCGGACAAGCCCGCCGCCTTCCTGCTGCTGCCTCTGTGGATGTTCCTGCGCATGGCCTTCAATGCCGTCGACGGCATGCTGGCACGGGAATTCGGCCAGCAATCGGCCCTCGGCGCCTATCTCAACGAACTCTCCGACGTGATCTCCGACGCCGCGCTTTACCTGCCCTTCGTATGGATCGCGCCCTTCGGCTGGGGCAGCGTGGGCGCGGTGGTCTTCCTTTCTGCCGTCTCCGAGATGGCCGGCGCACTCGGCCCGATGGTGGGCAGCCCGCGCCAGTACGACGGTCCGATGGGCAAGAGCGACCGGGCCTTCCTGTTCGGCGTGCTGGGCCTGTGGCTGGGGCTGGCCGGCAGCCTGCCCGGCTGGGCCGTGTGGATCATGCCGGCGGCTGTGCTGGCGATCCTGCTCAACACCTTCAACCGCATCCGGAGCGGCGTCCGCCAGGCCCGCGCCCCCCGCTGAGGCTTCACCGATGACCACTGCCCGCCCGGTTACCGAACTTCATTTCGAGACCCACGACGGGGTTTCCCTGTTCTATCGCCACTGGCCTGCCGCTGGCACGCCGCGCGGCGCAGTGGTGATGTTCCACCGGGGCCACGAACACTCCGGGCGCATCGCCCACCTGGCCGACGAGCTGAATCTGGCGGATTTCGACTTCTTCGCCTGGGACGCCCGCGGCCACGGCCATTCGCCCGGCGTGCGCGGCTATTCGCCGAGCTTCGGCACCTCGGTGCGCGACGTGCAGACCTTTGTCGAACACATCCGCGACACCTACGGCATCGCCCTGGCCGACATGGCCGTGCTGGCGCAGAGCGTCGGCGCGGTGCTGGTGTCCACCTGGGCCCACGATTACGCCCCGCAGGTGCGCTGCCTGGTGCTCGCCTCGCCGGCCTTCAAGGTCAAGCTCTACGTGCCCCTGGCCCGCCCCGGCCTGGCCCTGATGGAAAAGCTGCGCGGCAATTTTTTCGTCAACAGCTACGTCAAGGCCAGGTTCCTGACCCACGACCCAGCCCGCCAGGCCAGCTACGACAGCGACCCGCTGATCGCCCGGGCCATCTCGGTGAACATCCTGCTCGGCCTCTACAGCGCCGCCGAACGGGTCGTCGCCGACGCTCAGGCCATCACCCTGCCGACCCAGTTGCTCATTTCCGGCGCCGACTGGGTCGTGCATCACAAGCCCCAGCACCAGTTCTTCGAACGCCTCGGCAGCACGGTGAAGGAAAAGCACGTCCTCGACGGCTTCTACCACGACACCCTCGGCGAGAAAGACCGCCAGCTCGCCACCGACAAGGCCCGCGACTTCATCCTGCGCCAGTTCGCCAGCCCGCCCCAGCGCATCGGGCTGCTGCATGCCGACCTGCACGGCGCCACCAGGGACGAATCCGACGCCCTCGCCCGCCCGCTGCCGGCCTTGAGCCCGCGCGGCCTCTACTGGGCCGCCTACCGGGCCAGCATGAGGCTCGGCGGGCGGCTGTCCGAAGGCGTCGCGCTGGGCCACCGCACCGGTTTCGATTCCGGCAGCACCCTCGACTACGTTTATCGCAACACGCCCACCGGTGCCGGCCCCGTCGGCCGGGCCATCGACCGCAACTACCTCGACGCCATCGGCTGGCGCGGCATCCGCCAGCGCAAACGCCACCTCGAAGAACTCCTGCGCCTCGCCCTCGCCCGCCTGTACACGGAAGGCCAGCCGCTGCGGGTGCTCGACATCGCCGCCGGCCACGGGCGCTACGTGCTCGAAGCCCTGAGCGAAGCCCCGCGCCGGCCCGAATCCATCCTGCTGCGCGACTTCAGCGACATCAACGTGCGCGACGGCGGCGCCCTGATCCGCGAAAAGGGGCTCGAAGCCATCGCCCGCTTCGAGAAAGGCGACGCCTTCGACCGCGCCTCGGTGGCCGCGGTATGGCCCAAACCCACCATCGGCATCGTCTCCGGGCTCTACGAACTCTTCCCCGACAACAGCATGGTGCGCCGCTCCCTGGCCGGCATGGCCGACGCCATGGAGCCCGGCGGCATGCTGCTGTACACCGGCCAGCCGTGGCACCCGCAACTCGAACTCATCGCCCGCGCCCTCACCAGCCACCGGAGTGGCCAGGCCTGGGTGATGCGCCGGCGCAGTCAGGCCGAAATGGACCAGCTGGTGGACGAAGCCGGCTTCGACAAGATTGAGCAGCGCATCGACGAATGGGGCATCTTCACCGTGTCCATGGCCCGGCGGCGCAACCCATGAGGCAGCCCGCGCCCGCCACCGAAGCGGCCATTCCCTGGCAACGGGGCGTCGCCTGGCTGCTCTTCCTGGGGCCCTTCTTCTTCCTGAGCTACGGTTTTGCCAACAGCATGGCCGCCAGCTGGCAGGTGCGCGACGCGCTGGCCTACGACTGGGAGCGGCACATCCCCTTCGTGCCATGGACCATCCTGCCTTACTGGTCCATCGACCTGTTCTACGGTCTGTCCTTCCTGCTGTGCCGCAACAACCAGCAGGTGGACCGCCACGCCCTGCGCCTGCTCAGCGCCCAGTTGGTGTCGGTTGCCTGCTTCCTGCTCTTCCCGCTGCACTTCAGTTTCGAGCGCCCCGCCACCGACGGCGTCTTCGGCGAACTTTTCAACGCCCTCGCAGGCTTCGACATGCCCTACAACCAGGCACCGTCCCTGCACATCGGGCTGCTGGTGATCCTGTGGGTGCGCTTTGCGGCGGCCAGCCGCGGCTGGCTGCGCGTGGCGGTGGATGCCTGGGCGCTGCTCATTGCCGTTTCGGTGCTCACCACCTACCAGCACCACTTCATTGACATTCCCACCGGCGCACTGGTCGGCCTGCTGTGCCTGTGGCTATGGCCGGAGGCCGGGCCGACGCCCTTTGCCCGCGCGCGCCTGAGCCGCTCGCCGCGGCAGTGGCGGCTGACCGGCGCTTACCTGCTGGCCGCCCTCGGCGCTGGCGGGCTGGGCTACGTGCTCGGTGGCGCCGGACTGTGGCTGGTCTGGCTGGGCCTTGCCCTCGGCTTGGTGGCCCTCAATTACGCCCTCCTCGGCCCGGCCGGATTCCAGAAGCAGAATGGCCGTCACAGCCTCGGCGCCGCGCTGCTGCTGGCGCCCTACACCCTCGCCGCGTGGCTCAACTCGCGCCTGTGGACGCGGGCGCACCCCGCCCCCGACCTGATCGCCGACGGCGTGTGGCTGGGCCGTCTGCCCAACGCCGCGGCAATGGAAGCTGGCGGCTTCAAGGCCCTTCTCGACCTCACCGCCGAACTGCCGGCCCCCCGCGGCAACTGGGCCTACGCCGGCCTGCCGTGGCTGGATCTCGTCGCGCCAACCGCGCAGCAGCTGGAACAGGCCGCCGCCTGTATCGACAGGCTGCGCCGCCACGGCCCGCTACTGGTGTGCTGCGCCCTCGGCTATTCGCGCAGCGCCAGTGCGGTGGCCGCATGGCTGGTCAGCAGCGGGCGGGCCGAATCGGTGGATGCAGCCATCGCCATCCTGCAAGGCGCCAGGCCGCACATCGTCCTCGGCGCCGCCCACCGGGACGCCCTCGCCCGCCTGAGTCCGCCGCCGGAGACCGTCGGTGGCGCCTGACACCCCCGAAACCCGCCAGGACGCGGCCACCGCAGCCCTCACCGCCGCCACCCTCGGCCAGGGCCGGCAGCTCGACCTTCTGAGCCTGGCCCTGCTGCTGCTCGCCCTCGCCACCCTGCTGCTGGCCACCACCGGCCTCACCGGGCACGGCCTCCTCGGCGTCAGCGTGACAGCCGGCCTCGTCCAGCGTTACTACGCCTTCCGCTGCGATCTCGACGCCCGTCTCTTTGCCCACTGGGCAGCCTGCTGGTCAGGCCTGTGGGCACCCGATCCGCAAGCAGATCTGGTCGCTTTCGATCACGCCCTGACGGGCGTTTTCGGCACCAGCGAGACACCGACACCGCCTCGTCCGCTGGCCGAGCGGGTGCGCGGCGCCCTGCGCCTGCTGCGCCATCAATCCATCGCGCTGGCCGTCCAGTTCAGCGCCCTCCTCGGCGCCATACTGTGGCACCTGAGCCACACAGGAAGCCCCTGATGTCCCTCGATCACCTCATCGCCTCCGGCCTGTGCGGATTTGCCAAGCTGCTCACCGGCGTGCGCGCCGTGTGGCTGGGCAGCGAACCGGACGCCCGCCCCCGCGTGTACTTCGCCAACCACCGCAGCCACGGGGATTTCGTACTGATCTGGGCCGCGCTGCCGCCCCACCTGCGCCACCGCACCCGGCCGGTGGCGGGGGCCGACTACTGGCTCACCACCGGCCTGCGGCGCTTCCTGATCAACCGGGTCTTTCGCGGCGTGACCATCGACCGTCGGCCCGACCGCCACGGCGCCAACCCCATCGAGCAGATGGGCACAGCGCTGGCCACTGGCGAATCGCTGATCCTCTTTCCGGAGGGCACCCGCAACCTGAATGATGGCGTGCAGACCTTCAAGAGCGGCATCCACCATCTGGTCAAGGCCCACCCGGAGGCCGAATTCATCCCCGTGTGGATCGAAAACCTCGGCCGCGTGATGCCCAAGGGCAGCCTGATCCCGGTGCCCCTGCTGTGCACCCTGACCTTCGGGCCGGCGCTGGCGCTGATCGACGGCGAAAGCCGCGACGCCTTCCTGAACCGCGCCCGCAGCGCCCTCCTCGATCTCGCTCCCCCCGAAGACTGATCCGCCATGAACCTGACCCACGACCTCATCGCCGTCTTCGGCGGCATCTTCGGCCTGCTGGCCGTCTTCAGCGCCATCGGCGCGGTGCTCAAGTACCGGATTTCGCCGGGCGCGCCGCATGGTGTCATCGACAACCTCAACGCCCGCATCAAGGCCTGGTGGGCCATGATCGCCCTCATCGGCGGGGCCATCTGGATCGGCAAATGGGGCGTCATCGGCCTCTTCGGCTTCATCTCCTTTCAGAGCCTGCGCGAATTCGTGTCCCTCACCCACACCCGGCGCGGCGATCACCGGGCGCTGATCTGGAGCTTCTTCGTCTTTCTGCCGCTGCAGTACTACCTCATCGCCATCGACTGGTACGGCCTGTTCTCCATCCTCATCCCGGTATATGCCTTCCTGCTGCTGCCGATTTCCTCGTCGCTCGGCGCCGACACCACGCGCTTCCTGGAGCGTGCCGCCAAAGTCCAGTGGGGGCTGATGATCTGCGTGTATTGCCTGTCCCACGTGCCGGCCCTGCTGACTCTCCAGATCGCCGGTTATGAAGGTCGCAACGCGCTGCTGGTGGTCTTCCTGGTGCTCACCGTGCAATCCAGCGATGTGTTCCAGTACGTGTGGGGCAAGCTCCTTGGCAAGCACAAGGTATCGCCGGCCATCTCCCCGTCGAAAACCGTCGAAGGCCTGGTCGGCGGCGTGCTCACCTCCACGGCGGTCGGCGCCGCCCTGTGGTGGATCACCCCGTTTTCGCCGCTGGAAGCCGGGCTGATCGCGCTGGTCATCAACATGATGGGTTTCTTTGGCGGCTTCGTGCTGTCGGCCATCAAGCGCGACCGCGGCGTGAAGGACTGGGGCGCCATGATCGAAGGCCACGGCGGCATGCTCGACCGGGTCGATTCGATCAGCTTTTCGGCGCCGATCTTCTTTCACATCGTGCGTTACTGGTGGGTGGCCTGAGCCAAATGTTCGCCCCCCTTCCCGACTGGCTGGAAGAGTTCCGTGCTCAACTCGGCGCAGAAGTCATCGAAACCCACATTTCCTGGCTGCTCCTCGCCGACGGCTGCGCCTGGAAGCTGAAGAAGCCGCTCACCCTGCCCTTTCTCGACTATGGCACGCAGGAGAAGCGGCATTTCTTTTGCCAGGAAGAGCTGCGCCTCAACCGGCGCTTCGCCCCGGAGCTGTACCTGGGCCTGGATGAAGCCGGCAACAGCGGCGAATGGGCCGTCAAGATGCGCCGCTTTCCGGAAAGCCAGCGCCTCGACCGGGTGTGCGCCCGGGGCCAGCTGAGGCGGGCCCACTTGTCCGAACTCGCCCAGGTCATTCATGCCCTGCATGCCGGCGCCGCCGTGGCCGGAGCGGACAGCCGCTTCGGCGAACCGGAGCAGGTGCTCGCCCCGGCCCTCGACAACTTCACCGAGTTGCTTCCCCTGCTGCCCGCCGAGTCTTCGCGTCTCGACCGCCTGGCGACATGGACGCAGGCCGAGTTCACCCGCATCCGCGGCCATCTGGCAGCCCGCAAGGCCACCGGCCGGGTGCGCGAATGCCACGGAGACCTGCACCTGGGCAACCTGGTGCTGCTCCACGGACAGGTCATCCCCTTTGACTGCATCGAGTTCAACGAGGATTTCCGCTGGATCGACGTCGCCTCCGAGCTGGCCTTCACCTACGTGGATCTGCTCGACCACCGCCGGCCCGACCTGGCCGCCTGGCTGCTCAACGAATGGCTCGCCGAATCGGGTGACTTCGACGCCGTGCCGGTGCTGCGCTTCTATGCCGTGTACAAGGCCATGGTGCGCGCCAAGGTCGCCGGCCTGTCAGGCACTGCCGAGGTGGCCACCGGCTATCTGGATCTGGCCGAAAGCCTGGCTACGCCGCCCGCCCCCCGGCTGCTCATCACCCACGGCCTGTCCGGTTCGGGCAAGACCACCTGCAGTGGCGAACTGCTGATGGCGGACCCCGTCGCATCGACGCTGCGCCTGCGGGCCGACGTCGAGCGCAAGCGCCTCCACGGCCTGCCACCACTGGCCCGCAGCCGCTCCGACCTGGCCGGCGGCATCTACACGCAGGAGGCCACCGTGCGCACTTATGCACGACTCGGCGAAGTGGCCGGGCTCATGCTCGATGCGGGCTGGTCGGTAATCATCGACGCGGCCTTCCTGAAGCACAGCGAACGGGCAAACTTCCACACGCTGGCCGACCAACACAACGCAGACTTCGCGATCCTCGCCTGTTCGGCGCCCTTCGACGAACTATGCCGCCGCCTGGAGGCACGCCGGGGCGATGCGTCCGAAGCCACCGTGGCGGTGCTCAAAAGGCAGCTCGACTGGGTCGAGCCCCTGACAGCGGACGAACTGCCTCTGGCAATCCACCCCGTTCAGCGTAGCGACCCCACGTAACGCTCGGTCGGGTGGGTAGCCTGGGGACGGATGGCCCGCAGGCGCTCGAGCAGCCCCGGGCCGGACTTCACCTCCACCTCCGGCGCGGCATCCAGTTCCATGGCCACACGCAGCCGGCCGCACAGTTCGGCCAGTTCCCCATTATCGGTGGCCAGTGCGATACGCACGATCTCGCGGGCGTAATCCTTGTTGACCCGCATGTATTCCACATCGGTGATGCGGTTGCCGACTCGTCGCATCAGCAGGTGAATGCGCCCAAGCAGGCCGTAGATGACTGAATCGGATTCCATACAGACTCCCGGTTTGCGGTTTGACAGGATGCGCCGCTCCTGAAGAGCGGATGTGCACCTGCAGCAAATCCCGTGCCGGGCAAAATTCCGTTAAAAACCGCTTCGCAGGCCCACCCCGTGCCCAGCAACAGCCCACGACTCTGGCATATGGCACCGTACTGGTGCGCCTGGGGGCCACTGCCAGATGCGAAAAACCCGGCAACAGCCGGGTTTTTCGGTACGACTCAAGACTTCGCGGGAAGATCAGGCAGCCTTCGCCTTTTCATTACCCCCCACGAAGAAGCTGGCGATGTAGACCAGCAGGCCGATCAGGAACATCACGCCGGCACCTTCACGCAGCCAGTAGAAGATCGTCAGCTGATCCTGTGCGGCCATGAAGGGGATCGGGGTGGCGCTGTAACGTTGCAGCCACACCTGCAGGATGCCTGCTGCGGTCAGGAACAGGGTGATGAAGACCATCGCCACCGTCATCAACCAGAACGACCACATTTCCATCACCTGCGCCTTTTCGCTGTTGGCGGCACGGCCACGCAAGATCGGCATGGCGTAGCTGATGATGGTGATGACGACCATGGCGTAGGCACCATAGAAAGCCATGTGACCGTGAGCAGCAGTGATCTGCGTGCCGTGGGTGTAGTAGTTGACCGGAGCCAGGGTGTGCAGGAAGCCCCACACGCCAGCGCCCAGGAAGGACATCACACCGGTACCGAGGGCCCACAGGGTGGCGGCCTTGTTCGGATGTTCGCGACGGCGACGGTTCACCATGTTGAAGGCAAAGACGGTCATGGCGAAGAAGGGAATCGGCTCCAGCGCGGAGAACACGGAACCCCACCACTGCCAGTATTCCGGCGTACCGATCCAGAAATAGTGGTGACCCGTACCGATGATGCCGGTAACGAGCGACAGGGTCACGATCACGTACAGCCACTTCTCGATCACTTCGCGGTCAACACCCGTCACCTTGATCAGCACGAAAGCCAGCAGGGCACCCAGAATCAGTTCCCACACGCCTTCGACCCAAAGGTGCACAACCCACCACCAGAAGTACTTGTCCATGACCAGGTTGGACGGGTTGTAGAAGGAGAACAGGAAGAACACCGCCAGGCCCCACAAGCCCATCATCAGCACCAGGCCGATGGAGGTCTTGCGGCCCTTCAGCATGGTCATGGTGAGGTTGAACAGGAAGACCAGCGCCACCACCACAATGCCGATCTTGGTCAGCAGGGGCTGTTCGAGGAACTCCCGACCCATGGTTTCCAGGATGTCATTGCCGGTGTACTGCGCCAGGGTGGCGTAGGGCACCAGCAGGTAGCCGAGAACGGTTGCCGCACCGGCGACCAGGAAAACCCAGAACATGAGCAGCGCCAGTTTTGGCGAATACAGCTCGGTCTCGGTTTCCTCCGGAATCATGTAGTAGGCCGCCCCCATGAAGCCGAACAGCAGCCACACGATGAGCAGGTTGGTATGGACCATCCGCGCCACGTTGAACGGAATGGCAGGAAACAGGAAATCACCGATCACATACTGCAGGCCCATGATGAGCCCGAACAGTATCTGTCCGAGGAAAAGCCCGATGGCCGCGATGAAGTAAGGCTTCGCGACCGACTGCGAGGAATATTGCATGTTTATAGCTCCCTTTCAGATCGGCAATCAGCCTTCGATGTTCGGCGGCCAGTTGGCGGTGTTGATTTCCGAGCTGTACTTCAGGAATTCAACGAGGTCGTTGAGCTGCGTTTCCGTAAGGTGGAAGTTGGGCATCTGACGACGTCCGGGTGCACCGGTGGGCTGGGACTGGATCCACGCCTTGATGAACTCGGGGCCACGGCGCTTGTAAACGTTGCCGAGTTCGGGTGCAAAGTAAGCCCCCTCGCCCATCAACGTATGGCAACCGATGCAATTGTTGGTCTCCCACACCTTTTTCCCTGCGACGACGGACGGCGTAAGGTTGGCGTGGTTATCCCGCTTGGGGATGGCTTGCATTGAATCGAAGGTCAGCGCGAGAAACAGGAGCGCAAAAAAGACGGTGCCCCCGAAGAAGATGTTTCGCGCCATGGATTTGGTGAATGTCCCGCTCATGGAACCTCCCTGGATGGCATCGCTGCACGGCGCAGCTTGGAGCGGATGTTCCGGATTGGCAGGGGCCGAGTCCTTGACTGGGGTCAAGGTGGCAGGTTCAGGGCTTGCAACGGCATATCCGGACGTGCTGACGGCCCGGATCGCGCCCCTCAGTCGGGCGCGCCTTTTTGCAGCCAGTGCAGCACCGTGGCGAACAGCACGTCGGTATCGACGGGCTTGGCGATGAAGTCATCCATGCCGGCCTCCAGGCAGCGCGCCTTGTCCTCGGCAAAGGCATTGGCCGTCATCGCGATGATGGGTATGTCCTTGCGATCGGCAAGCGCGCGGATGCGCCGGGCCGCCTCCAGCCCGTCCATCGTCGGCATCTGCATGTCCATCAGGATCAGGTCGTAGGCGTGCTGACGCACCCGCTCAAGCGCCTGGACACCATCCTCGGCGGTATCGACCACCTGCCCGACATCCATCAGCATCATCGAGGCGATCTCCCGATTGATGGGTTCATCCTCGACCAGCAGAAAACGCCGCCCCGGATAGTCGCGGACGAGGATGTCTTCGGCACTGACCGAAGTCCGCACCGGTACCGCCAGGCCTGACGCCAGACCGCTTTTGAGTCGAACGGTAAACCAGAAGGTGCTGCCCTGCCCGAGCGTGCTGCTGGCGCCCGCCGCCCCTCCCATCCGCTCGGCCAGCTTGCGCGTGATCGCCAGCCCCAGACCGGTTCCGCCGTACCTGCGGGTCATCGTGTTGTCGGCTTGCTCGAAAGCCGCGAAGAGTCGCGGTAGCGCATCTTCCGGAATGCCGATGCCGCTATCCTGCACCTCGAAACGCAGCACGGCACTGCCGGCATCCACGTCCACCAGCCTGACCCGCAGCGTGACGCTGCCCGCGTCGGTGAACTTGACCGCATTCGCCGCATAGTTGAGCAGGGCCTGCTGCAACGCGGTGGCGTCGCCAAGCAGGTTGGGTGGCACAGCGTCGGCTTCCGCCCTCAGACGCAGGCCCTTGGCCAGGGCACGGGACTGCAGCATCGACACCACATTATCCAGGATGCTCTCCACCCGAATCACCGACTCCGCCAGCACGAGCTTCCCGGCTTCGATCTTGGAAAGCTCCAGAATGGCATTGATGATGTTCAGGAGGTGTTCGCCCGCCCCTTCGAGCTTGTGGAGCTGCTCGGCCTGCCTGGACGTCAATCCGCCACGACGAATCAGATAGGCCATCCCGGTAATGGCATTCAGCGGCGTCCGGATCTCGTGGCTCATATTGGCCAGAAAGGCACTCTTCGCCACACTCGCCGCCTCGGCCGCCTCCTTGGCACGGGACAGCTCGGCGGTGCGCGCCTCGACCAGTTGCTCGAGGCGGTCGCGGTGGCGGGCCAGCTCATCCTGGGCGGCCTTGTTCTGCGTCACGTCGCGGGTGATCGACAACAGGCACGGAACGCCATTCAGCTCCATGGGCGAAACGGAGAACACGCCCCAGAAAATCTCGCCGTCCTTCTTGCGAAAACGGGCTTCGATTTTCAGGCGAGACTGTTCGTTGCGCAGCCTTTCACTGAAGTTCTGGCGGTCGGCCGGGTCGGCCCATATGCCAAGTTCAAGGGAACTGCGGCCGATGATCTCGTCTCGCGCATAGCGCGTGATCTCAAGGAAAGCCTGATTGACTTCAACGTAAACCCCGCCCTCCAGGGTCGTGATGGCAAGCGCATCGAGCGTGGTCTGGAAGGCCGTGCGATAGCGCTTCTCGCTGTCTTCCAGGGCCAGCCTCGAATTGACGATGTCACTGATGTCGCGGAAGTACCAGGCGCGCCCCAGGTACTGACCATCGCTACTGTGCAGGACGCGCGAGTGGCGCTCCAGGGTGCGCCCGTCCTTCAGCGGAATCTCGCTGACATCCTCCCGGGCAGGATCGGCGTACAAATCCTGCACCCGCTCGAGGAATGCCTTCGGGAATGCCACCCGGGCCAAGACCTGCTCAAGGATTGGCGTGTCGGAGGTATGCAGCAGCGCTTCCAGGGGGCAGGCGGGCGCGGGCAGCCCCCAGACCCTGAAAAACTGTTCATTGACCGAGACGAGCATGCCGGCCTGGTCCACCACCAGAATGCCGTCCGGCACACCGTTCAGGATTGCCCGATGTAATGACGTGCGAAATTCGTCACCGTTCTGAAGGGAAACCATAAAGGCCGTAATTCCTTAACCGAGAGGCCAATTGAAGGGCTGATTTTACTCCTTTAAAAACACCAGACTCCGCAGTGAAACAAACGCACAAAAGCGCTTTATGTTCTGCGCCCCGCCGATGCCCCCGGACGGACGCGGAATCGGCCGACCAGACTGACGAGGTTGGCCGCCTGTTCCCGCAATATCACCGAGGCACTGGCGCACACTTCGGCGTCGCCGCTATTGCGGTTGGTCACCCCATCGATCTGACCGAGACCCGCCGCCACTTCGGAGAAGCCGGACGCCTGCTCCTGGGAGGCCCGCGCGATTTCCGAAAGCAGGGTGGACACCTTTGCCGAGGAACTCAGGATTTCGCCCAAAGCCGCAGAGGTTGTGGCCGCAATGGTGGCGCCCTGACGGGTTTTGTCGGCCGACCCGGCGATCATGCCGGCGGCCTTGCGCGCCGCTTCGGCACTGCGATTGGCCAGATTGCGCACTTCGTCGGCCACGACGGCAAAGCCGCGACCCTGCTCACCGGCGCGGGCCGCCTCAATGGCGGCATTCAGTGCCAGCAGATTGGTCTGCTCGGTGATCTCGTCGATAACCCGGATGATTTCCGTAATGCGGGTACCGGCCTGCTCGATCTCACCCATGGCCCGAACCATCTCGCTCATGTGGCTGCTGGCGCTCACGGCCACCGCCTGGGCAGACTTGGACAGGCTGTCTGCCTGACCCGCGTTGTGCGCATTCTGGTGGGTGTTGGCGGTCATCTGCTGCACCGCACTGCCGATCTCGGTGACCGACGAGGCCGACGCCGCCGCCCCCGCCGACAAGCCCTGGCTCAGCTCGGAAACCTGCTCGGCGCTGGCGGTAATCTCCCGCGCCCCGCCCTGCAGTTGGCAAACCATGTCGTTCAGGTTGTCGAGCATGCGCTGCAGGGCCGAGCCGAGCTGATCGTTGCTCGACGCCAGTTCGATCTCGATGTTCAGATCACCCTGGGAAATACGTTCGGCAATCTCGGCCCGGGCCTGCAAACGGGCCGCCATATCGTTGAGGGCCACCGCCAGGCGGCCCACTTCGTCGTCGGTGTGGTGATCGATGCGGCTCGAAAAATCGCCCAGCCGGATCGTGTTGGCCAGCACCTCCGCCTCGCGGATCGGCCGGCTCAGGGAACCGGCGGCAAACCACAGGAAGCTCGTGCCCCCCAGCGCCACCAGCAGCCCGACCGCCACCTGCCACCAGGCCGACGTACTGGCACGGCTCGACAGATCCTTGTCCAGCGCGTAGGCGTCGGCGAGCACCACATCCTTGCTGACCTTGATCATGACCGACCAGGGCTTGCCCGTGCGGCCCAGCTGGATCGGCGCCAGGGCCGTGATGATGCCGGTGCGCTCATCCACCGAAGACACCGACTTGCCGGCCTGGATATCGGCCAGCACCGTCTTCCAGCCCTCGCCCGGCATCACCTCCTGGAAATGCTTGCCGATGAGATCGGGCTTCTCGCTGTCGGCAACGATCAGACCCATGTTGCTGATGATCACCACCTCGCCCTTGCCATCGAACAATCCACGGTCGGCATGCTGGGACAGCTCCTGGACAAAATCCAGGTTGTAGTCGGTCCCCGCCACACCCATGAACTTGCCGTTCACCACAATGGGCACCGACAGGGTGGTAAGCCACACCTGCTTGCCCTGCACGATGTAGGGGAAGGGATCGAGCACGCTCTCGGTCTGGGTATCCCGCGGGCCGATGTACCAGCCGCCCTTCAGCACCCCATTGGGATGCTTGTCCATGGTGTCGTATTCCACCAGCGGCTGAACGGCGATATTGCCCTTCGCGTCCCGGTTCCAGTAGGGGGTGAAACGGCCATGCTTTTCGTTGTTGCCATCGCGCCCGGTACGGAACTGGTCGTCCCGCCCGTCGAGGGCATTGGGCTCCCAGCAGGAATAGGTGCCGTTGAAATCGGGGTTGTGCTTGAGCACATTGAGCAGGACCGCATTGATCTGGTTGCGGCCAAGGGTCAGCCCGTTGTCCTGCTTGCCCAGTTCGAAGACATGCGCCATGGTGCGGGCGGCGTCGAGGGCCACGTCGAATTTCGCCTGGATGGTGCCGGCCTGGGTGCCGGCCACACCCTTCAGGCTCGCCAGGGTACTGTCCTTCACCTGCCCGCTCACCCGGGTGCTGACCAAATCCTGGGTATCCCGGGCCGAATAGACGCCGTAGCCGACGGTGGACACCACCGCACCCACCAAACACGCCCCCGCCACCGCAGAAATCCGGTGCTGTATCGAACTGAATTTCATCGCTAATCCTCTGTGAGTCGTTTCCCTACACCAAAACGGACACTGTCCATTTCAGACACATCGTTTGACAAACGGACTGCCGGGACAGAGCATTTCCGCTACATTTCGGAACGCATTGGTATCTTTTCGGAAATCGGTACAAACAGAGAAAGTTGCATGCCAGAAGAGGCAGGCAGGGCCGCCTGCGCGCACCACACCTTCCCGCAAGCTGCGGCCCCGAACTCACAGTCAACACCGCTGAACTGACATCCATCACCAGGCCCCTCATGACAATCACCAGGGTCTGAGGAAGAATCATCAAAGCCCTGACGCCCGGCATCAGGGCCTTCATGCCGGGCGTCAGGGCGCGCCTAAAAACCATGAGGCGCTTCATGCCCACCATGAAGCGCCTCATGAAAGTCGTCAGCGCCCTGATGATTGCCATCGAGTGCTGGATCGCCGGCCTCTACACCCTGACGGCAATCGTCGGCCGCCGCACCACCACCGTCAGCGGCGGTATAAAAGCCGACGGGCCGCAAAAAGCGGCCCGTCGACTCCCCATACCAAGCCTCGCGGCCCGGCGTTCTGCTCTCCCTCTCTCCTTCGTTCAGCCCTTGGCAGGCTTGTCGGCTTCGGGCTTGGCCTCTTCAGGCTTGACCGGCGGATGGAACTCTTCCGGCGTGGCGCCTTGCTTCGGCGCGCCAATGGCCTGTTCCACTTCCGGCAGCGTGTGGGCAATGCCCTTGTGGCAGTCGATACAGGTCTTGCCTTCGTTCAAGCCCGTCTGGTGTGCCTTGGACGAGCGACGCCCCTGTTCGGCGTAGTCAAAGCCGTCGTAGTTGTGGCAATTGCGGCACTCGCGCGAGTCGGTCTTCTTCATCCGCTCCCATTCATGCTTGGCCAGTTCAAGCCGCTTGGCGTTGAACTTCTCGGGCGTGTCGATGGTACCCAGGACCTTGTGCAGGACTTCGTTGGACGCCTGGATCTTGCGGATCATCTTGGGGCCCCAGGCCTTCGGCACGTGACAGTCCGGGCAGGTAGCCCGCACGCCGGAGCGGTTGGAGGCGTGGATGGTGTTGCGGTACTCCTGATAGACGTTGTCCTTCATCTCGTGGCAGGAGATGCAGAACTCTTCACGGTTGGTCCATTCCATGGCCGTGTTGAAGGCGCCCCAGAACAGGATGCCGCCGATGAAGAGCATCGCGGCAAAGCCCCAGCCCATCGCCCTGATGCGGCCGACGAAGCCTTTCTTGTTGGTTTCCATTTATCCGACTCCCTTTGTCTGTCGCTCAGCGCATTCCTGTGCCGGGCTTGAAGGTGTTGCCCACCAGCGGCTTGGCGTCGCTCTGCGGCACGTGGCACTGGCTGCAGAAGTAGCGGCGCGGCGACACGCTGGACAACTCCTGGCCGTCACGATCCTTGAAGTGGGTCACCGAAATCTTGGTGGCACCGGACTCCTTGGCGCGCGCCCAGGCGTGGCAGTCGAGACACTTGTTGAAGTTCTTGGTGATGTTGTAGCCCTTGATCGTATGCGGGATCAAGGGCGGTTGCTGCACGAAGTCCCGCGGCAGGGGCGGCTGGTCGCGGCCCTGACGCGTGCCATCGCCTTCCGGATCGCTGGCGTTGATCTCGGCACCACGCAGGCTTTGCAGCTTGACGGGCGCTTCGGTGGCAGCCACCACAACAGCGGGAGCGAGGAAAGTCTGCGCCAGGCACAGGGCCAGCGCTGCCGCACGCAGGCGGGTGGAATTGAGGGTCGGCTTGTTCATCACTCGCTCCTTTGGTCAAACCTGTGGGTCATTTTGAAAACCTGTTTGTCACACACATCAATGCAGCGGCCACAGGTGGTGCAGTCTGAGGCCAGGATAAGCGGGCTTTCCTGCCCGACCTTCTTGAGGGCCGGGCGGATTACCTGGGGTTCGGGGCAGACGGCGAAGCAGTCCATGCAGTCGTCGCAGGCCTTGCGGTTGGGCGCGGCGACGCGCAGCAGGGCTTTTTTGCCGAGCAAACCGTAAAAGGCACCGACCGGGCACAGGTGGCCGCACCAGCCGCGGCTGGCCACCAGCAGGTCGTACATGAAGATGCCGGCAATGACGAACACGCCACCGCCCATGCCGAAAATCAGGCCCCGCTGCAGCAGGGACACCGGATTGACCCATTCCCAGGCCAGCGTGCCGGTAAGTGCAGCGGCGAGCAGCAAGCCGCCAAGCAGCCAGTAGCGGGTATTGGCGTCGGGCACCCGGCCGGTCTTGATGCCAAGCCGACGCCGCGACCAGGCAGCGGCATCGGTGACCACATTCACCGGGCACACCCAGCTGCAGAACACCCGCCCGCCGATCAGCAGGTAGAAGCCAAGGACAATGGCGGCGCCGATCAATGCGCTGCTGTAGGGCAAATGGCCGGTGACCAGGGTCTGCAGAACCAGCAAGGGGTCGGTGAGCGGCAGCACGCCGAGGGTCAGCGACGAGGACAGGTTGCCCTTGGCAATCCATACGCCGAACCACGGGCCACTGAGGAAGGCCAGCAGGATCAGCAACTGGCTGGCCCGGCGCAGGATCAGCCAGCGCTGGCGCTGCCACAGGCTGCGGGCGGGCGCACAGCCGGAATCGGCGGAGGGCTTGATGGAAACGGTCGTGGTGGCCATGGTCATGGCTTCCAGCGGGAGTCGAGACCACTGCGGATGCCGCCTGCCGCCTTCGCGGGCGGCGGCGCAACACTCGGCGCGACTGGAGCCGAGCCGGTCGGCGCCGTCACGGTCTCGGTGGCGGCACGACCGGCGGTGGAGCCTTCAAAGCCGCGGGCAGGCATTTCAACCTGATCGCCAATCAAGGAACCACCGTGACGGGCCTTTTCTTCCCAGCTCTTGCGGTAATGCGCCGGCAGGGCCCCCTGGGCGAGCTGACGCGGGAAGACCTTGATCGCCGCCTCGGGCAGCACGCAGGATTTTTCGCACTTGCCACAACCGGTGCAGGCGTCCGAATGGACGGTGGGCAACAGCATGGCGTGCCGGTCGGAGCGCGGGTTGTGGTGCGTTTCGAGGGTGATCGCCTTGTCGATGACCGGGCACACCCGGTAGCAAACGTCGCAGCGCAGACCGAGAAAATTGAGGCAGCTCTCGTGATCGACGAGGGCTGCGAGACCCATCTGGGCCTTGTTGATGTCGGTGAGCTGGCGGTCCAGCGCACCGGTGGGGCAAGCCTTCACGCAGGGAATGTCGTCGCACATTTCGCAGGCGATCTTCCGGGCGGTGAAATAAGGCGTGCCGGTGGCGACCGGGTCGCCCAGGTCGGAAAGCTTGAGGGTGTCGTAGGGGCAGTCGCGCACACACAGGCCACAGCGCACGCAGGCGGCCAGGAAGTCGGCCTCCGGCAGCGCACCGGGCGGACGCAAAGCCTGGGCCGGCAAGGCCGCTGCCTGGCGCGAGTACAAGCCCGCGCCCAGCGCCAACAGGCAGCCGCCGCCAGCCGCGGCAGCCACGCTGTTGATGAACTTGCGCCGCGCCAGCGACGCCGGAGAAGCGGCGGTCGATGGCGTGCGGGCAGTTTTTTTGCCGGTGTCCACGATGAACCCTTTTTTCCTGCTTAGGCGCGAAGCACCTTGACCGCGCACTTCTTGAAGTCGGTCTGCTTCGAGATCGGGCAGGTGGCATCAAGAGTGAGCTTGTTCACCAACTTCGATTCATCGAAGAAGGGCACGAAGATCAGGCCGACCGGGGGCTTGTTGCGCCCCTTGGTCTCGATGCGGGCCAGCATCTCGCCACGCCGCGAAACCACCTTCACCTGCATGCCGCGCTGCAGACCGCGCTTCTTGGCGTCGTCCGGGTGCATGAAGACTTGCGCTTCCGGCACGGCCTTGTGCAGTTCGGGCACGCGACGGGTCATGGTGCCGGTATGCCAGTGCTCCAGCACACGGCCGGTGCACAGCCACATGTCGTACTCGGCATCGGGCTTCTCGGGAGGATCCTGGTAGGGCAGCGCGAAGATGACCGCCTTGCCGTCCTTGTGGCCGTAGAACTTCACGCCCTCACCGGTCTTCACGTAGGGGTCGTAGCCTTCACGGTAGCGCCACAAGGTTTCCTTGCCATCGACCACCGGCCAGCGCAGGCCGCGCGCCTTGTGATAGACGTCGAAGTTGGCCAGATCGTGACCGTGGCCGCGACCGAACTGGGCGTATTCCTCGAACAGGCCCTTCTGCACGTAGAAGCCGAAAGCCTCGGCTTCGTCGTTGGTATAGCCCTTGATGGCGTGATCGTTCACCTTGGCCAGCTCGCTCTTCGGGAACTTGTTGACCACCTTGTTGGCGTACAGCACGTCGTAGAGCGTCTTGCCCTTCAGCTCGGGCTTCTTGGCGATCAGCTCGGCCGGCCACACTTCCTCGACCTTGAAGCGCTTGGAGAACTCCATGAACTGCCACAGGTCGGAGCGGGCTTCGCCCGGCGCCTTGACCTGCTGGCGCCACACCTGGGTACGCCGTTCGGCGTTGCCGAAGGCGCCTTCCTTCTCGGTCCACATGGCGGAGGGCAGGATCAGGTCGGCGGCCATTGCGGACACCGTCGGATACACATCGGAAACCACAACAAAAGCCGCCGGGTTGCGCCAACCCGGATAGATTTCCTGGTTGACGTTGGGACCGGCCTGCATGTTGTTGGTGGTGCTGGTCCAGTAGCACTTGAGCTTGCCATCCTTCAGGGCGCGGCTCTGGGCCACGGCGTGGAGGCCGATCTTGTCAGGGATGGTGCCGTCCGGCAGTTGCCAGATTTCCTCGGCGTGCTTGCGGTGCTCCGGGTTGGTCACCAGCATGTCGGCCGGCAGGCGATGGGCAAAGGTGCCCACTTCGCGCGCAGTGCCGCAGGCGGACGGCTGGCCGGTCAGCGAGAACGGACCGGAACCCGGCGTGGCGATCTTGCCCACCAGCAGGTGGACGTTGTAGATCATGTTGTTCGCCCAGGTACCGCGGGTATGCTGGTTGAAACCCATGGTCCAGAAGCTGACGACCTTCTTCTTCGGGTCGGCATACAGCTCGGCGAGCTTCTTGAGGCGCTCGGCCGGCACGCCGGAGAGCTTGGAGACTTTCTCCAGGGTGTATTCGGAAACGAACTTCTTGAACTCTTCGAAGTTGCTCGGCTTGGCGTCGCTGGGGTTGTTCTTGGGCTTGCCGTCGGCGCCGGGGTAGCCGTTGAACTTGGCATCCTTTTCCAGCACGTTGTTGGGGCGCAGACCGAAACCGATGTCGGTTTCGCCCATCTTGAAGTTAACGTGGGCCTTGATGAAGTCCTGGTTAACCTTGCCCGACTGGATGATGTGGTTGCAGATGTAATTGAGGATCGCCAGGTCGGTGTTGGGCACGAAGATCATGCCGTTGTCGGCCAGCTCGAAGCTGCGATGCTCGAAGGTGGACAGCACGTGCACCTGGGTGTCGGTCTTGGTCAGGCGACGGTCGGTGATGCGGGTCCACAGGATGGGGTGCATCTCGGCCATGTTCGAGCCCCACAGCACGAAGGCGTCGGCCTGCTCGATGTCGTCGTAGCAGCCCATCGGCTCGTCCATGCCGAAGGTGCGCATGAAACCGGTCACTGCCGAAGCCATGCAGTGGCGGGCGTTGGGGTCGAGGTTGTTGGAGCGGAAGCCGGCCTTCATCAGCTTGGAGGCGGCGTAGCCTTCAAAAATGGTCCATTGGCCGGAACCGAACATGGCGACCGAGCCCGGCCCGTCGGCCTTCATGGCGGTCTTCCACTTTTCGGCCATGATGTCGAAGGCCTGGTTCCAGCTGATCGGGGTGAACTCACCGTCCTTGCTGTACTTGCCGTCCTTCATGCGCAACAGCGGCCGCGTCAGGCGGTCCTCGCCATACATGATCTTCGACAGAAAATAACCCTTGATGCAGTTGAGGCCCCGGTTCACCTGGGAATCCGGATCCCCCTGGGTGGCCACCACGCGGCCGTCCTGCACGCCCACCAGCACCGAACAGCCGGTGCCGCAGAAACGGCAGGGTGCCTTGTCCCAGCGCACCTTGCTGTCACCGGCCGGGGCAGCTCCGTCCTTGGGAGCCGCCAGCACCGGAATGGAGATGCCGGCCGAGGCGGCGGCGGTGGCGATCGCCTGGGTCTTGATGAAGTCGCGTCGATTGATGGTCATGATTGAGCCTCCTCGCAAGGGGAATTCGTTGCTGGCTGATGATTTGAAACTTGAACGTCGCGGTGTTCGTAGGCCAGGGTTGCCGCAAGCACCTGCGGAACCCGGTGAATGGCGATCAGGGTGTCGGACACGGCCGCACCTTCCGCATCCTCGACGGTGACCACGAGCTTGCCGTCGGACGACATGCCGTGACACTCGACACCGGGGAAAGCGGTCAGCGCGGCTTCCGCTTCGGCGCGCGCCTCTGGACGGATGCGCAGGACGAGACTGACTATGTTCATGGAAGCTCCGACTCTGGATTGAGGGCCACGCGCTGAACGGCCAGGACCGGACAGGTGGGAATGCAGGCACCGCAGCCGTTACAGGCGGTGTTATCCACGTCCGGCAGGGCCACCCCGCCGATACGCGGACGAAAACGGATCGCGCTTACATCGCAGATTTCGCCGCACACGCGGCATTCCACGTTCTGGGCCGCCAGGCAGCCTTCGCCGATGGCAATGCCGAAGGACCAGGGGGTTTGCGCCACATCGCGACCGATGGCGCCGGTGGTGCAGGCGCGGGAGCAATCACCACAAAAGGTGCACGACGCGGCGGAAAAATCAGCCACCGGGTAGTCGCCCGAGCCACGCACCAGCAGGCTTGTCGGGCACACCTTCAGGCAGTCGTCGCAGCGGGTGCAACGATCAAGAAAGAGAGACTCGGATGCGCTCCAGGGCGGTCGGAACGGCGCCGGGGCAGGCGCACGGCCACCCAAAAAGCGACGTCGGGAAGCATCCATTGTGAGATCAGGGTTATTTCAGAACGCATCGATGATATTGCTCACCATAGATAGAAACCTTGATCTGTGCGAAGAAAATCAATGTTGCAGCGCAGAAGCAAAAAGGCCCGCTGGAACGCAGCGGGCCTTGAGATGAGGCGTGGGAGGAAGCGTCGTTTCAGCCGCCCAGGGCCACCAGCAGCTTGCCGTGAATGCCGCCAAAACCACCGTTGCTCATGACCAGAATGCGATCACCGTCTTGCGCCTCGGCAACGATGGCCGCCACCAGCGCGTCCAGATCATCCTCGACGAGCGTCTTGCCGGCGATCGGCGCCAGCGCCTCACGGGCGTCCCAACCCAGGTTGGCCCCGTAGCAGAAGACCTTGTCGGCCTCGGTCAGGCTGGCCGGCAGCTGATCCTTCATCACGCCCAGCTTCATCGTGTTGGAGCGCGGCTCGAGCACCGCGAGGATGCGCGCCTTACCCACCTGGCGGCGCAGGCCTTCGACGGTGAGGGTGATCGCCGTCGGGTGATGGGCAAAGTCGTCATACACCGCCACGCCGCGCACGGTGCCACGCAGCTCCAAACGACGTTTGACGCCCTCAAAACGGGTCAGCGCGTCGAGCGCCACTTCAGGCGTGACGCCCACGTGACGCGCCGCGGCGATGGCCGCCAGCGCGTTCGCCCGGTTATGGCGGCCGGACAGGGGCAGCCGCTGGCGGCCGATCTCCTTGCCGCGGAAGCGCACCACCACTTCATCCTCCACCGAACCTTCGGCCACTGACCAGCCCGCCGCGTCGTTGAACCACTCCAGCTCGGACCAGCAACCGCGCGCAATCACCCGCGGCAGGGTTTCCTCGGCCGCATTGGCGATGATTCGGCCAGATTTCGGCACGATCCGCACCAAATGATGGAATTGAGTCTCGATCGCCGCCAGATCAGCGAAAATATCGGCATGATCGAATTCGAGGTTGTTCAGGATCGCCGTGCGCGGGCGATAGTGAACAAACTTGGAGCGCTTGTCGCAGAAGGCCGTGTCGTACTCGTCGGCCTCAATGACGAAGAAGGGTGACTCGGTAAGCCGCGCCGACAATCCGAAGTTCTTCGGCACGCCACCCACCAGAAAGCCCGGATTGAGACCCGCGTCCTCCAGGATCCACGCCAGCAGCGACGTCGTCGTGGTCTTGCCGTGCGTGCCGGCCACCGCCAGCACCCAGCGCCCCTGCAGTACGTTCTCGGCCAGCCACTGGGGGCCGGACACATAGGGCAGGCCCTTGTCGAGAATTTCCTCGAGCAGCGGATTACCGCGGGAAATCGCATTGCCAACAACGAAAACATCCGGACTCAGCTTCAGCTGGTCGACCCCATAGCCTTCGACCAGGCCGATGCCCTGCTCCTCCAGCTGGGTGCTCATCGGCGGATAGACGTTGGCATCGCAGCCCGTCACGGTGTGGCCGGCGGCGCGCGCCAGCAAGGCCACGCCACCCATGAAGGTGCCGCAGATCCCGAGAATGTGAATGTGCATGTAGTCCGTGAGCGCGGCCGAAACAGCGCCGCAACAGTCGTGTGTAGAATGGAGGACATTCTAATCGAACGGGGAGCACCGACCGCCATGCCGCGCCCTGTCGTTCTGAACCGCGGCAACCTGCGCCGCGAAATCGCCGCCCTGGCGGCGCGCATGATCGCCGAAGACGGCATCAACGATTATGGCTTTGCCAAGCGCAAGGCCGCCCGCCAACTGGGCGCCAGCAACGCCGACGAGCTCCCCAACAACGCCGAGATCGAAGCGGAAGTCCGCACCTACCTGGCTGTTTTCCAGGACGAAGAACACCTGGAACGCCAGCATGTGATGCGTCTGGCGGCCATCGAAATCATGCGCGAACTGGAGCCCTTCCGCCCCTATCTTGTCGGTGCCGTGCTGGAAGGCACCGCCGGACGCTATTCGGAAATCGAAATCGACCTGTTTCCCGAAAGCGCCAAGGAAGTGGAAATCTTCTTCCTCAACCAGGACGTGGCTTACGAACACAAGGAGCCGCGTCGCAACCAGCCGGACGCCCCGGAGGCCATCCTGGTCTTCGACTGGGACGAGATCCCCGTCAAGCTGCGCATCTACGCCCAGGACGCAGAACGCCTCCATCGCCGCCCCCACGGCGCCCGACAGATGGAACGCGCCCGTCTTTCCGGCGTCGAAGCCCTCGTCAATGAAACTCCGGCTGCGGCCAATACCCCTCCATGAATCGCGGAATCTCCTTCGTTCTCGTCCCCCTCGTGGCCCTGCTTGCCGGCGGCGCCGGCGTTCTCTACGCCCGCAAGGAGGCCCCTGTGGCAGCGGCCTCTCCAGCACAAAGTGCAGCCCTCGCCAAGCTGCTGGCCCTTGAACTGCCCGACACCAAGGGCGTCAAGCAGCCCCTCGCCCAATGGAAGGGCAAGGTGCTGGTAGTTAACTTCTGGGCCACCTGGTGCCCGCCCTGCCGCAAGGAAATCCCGGCCTTTTCGGCGATGAGCCAGAAATACGCCGACAAGGGCGTTCAGTTCGTAGGGATCAGCATCGATACGGAGAAGAACGTCAGCAACTTCCAGACGGCGCAGAAAGTCAGCTATCCGCTGGTGATCGCCTCGCCAGCCGTGGTTCAACTCACCGAAGAACTCGGCAATGCCTCCCAGGGCCTTCCCTTTACATTGATCATCGACAAAAATGGCGCCATCAGCCAGATCAAGCTCGGAGCCCTCTCCGAGGACGAACTTGATCGCAAACTGGCCGGACTGAGCCAACCCCGATAAGCCGGGAAAGCCGTCCAAGGTGGACAAATTGCGTCGAATTACGGCAAACTTGCACACATGACGCGGAAAAATCGCACCCAGGAAGCCAGCCCCGAGGACCTGCCGCAGCACCGCATTCTCGTTCTGCATGGCCCCAACCTCAATTTGCTCGGTCGCCGTGAACCCGGCATCTACGGGCTCACCACCCTCTCCGACATCCATCTCGCCATGGAGAGCCGGGCCAAGGCCGACGCGGTCCTGCTGGAATCCTTCCAGAGCAACCACGAAGGCGAACTGATCGACCGGGTCCAGGCGGCCAGCGCTGAAGGGGTCGATTTCATCATCATCAACCCGGCCGGCTACACCCATACCAGCGTTGCGCTGCGGGACGCCTTGGCCGGGGTCGACATTCCGTACGTCGAAGTGCATCTGTCCAATATCCACGCCCGCGAGCCGTTCCGTCATCACTCCTACTTTTCCGACAAGGCTGTCGGAGTGATCTGCGGACTGGGCGCCCAGGGCTACCAACTCGCCCTCGAGTTCGCCCTCGCCCGTCTCCGCGCCGCTCGCGGCTAAATCAGACATCGGCAGGCCCGCCGTCCGGCGAGCCGCCCAATACATCAAGGGGAATACTATGGATCTTCGCAAGCTCAAGAAATTGATCGACCTGGTCCAGGAATCCGGCATCTCCGAGCTGGAAGTCACCGAAGGCGAGGAAAAGGTCCGCATCGCCAAGCATGTCACCGGCCCCGCCCCGGTCAATTACGTCACCCAAGCACCCGCTGCCCAGCAGATGGTCGCAGCACCTGCTGCCGCCCCCGCGGCTCCGGCCGAACCGGCCCTGCCCGAAGGCCACGTGGTCAAGTCGCCGATGGTCGGCACCTTCTACCGCTCCAGCGCCCCCGGCGGCAAGGCCCTGGTGGAAGTCGGCCAGAACGTCTCGCTCGGCGACCCCCTGTGCATCATCGAAGCGATGAAGCTCATGAACGAAATCGAATCGGACGGCACTGGCGTCATCAAGGCCATCCTGGTCGAAAACGGCGAACCCGTGGAGTACGGCGAACCCCTCTTCATCATCGGCTGAGCCATGGCCATGTTCGAGAAGATCCTCATCGCCAACCGGGGCGAAATTGCCCTCCGCGTGCTGCGAGCCTGCCGCGAACTCGGCATCAAGACCGTCGCGGTCCATTCCGAGCCCGACGCCGAGGCCAAGTACGTCAAGCTGGCCGACGAATCCGTGTGCATCGGCCCGGCCTCGTCCACGCTGAGCTACCTGAACATCCCGGCGCTGATTTCCGCCGCTGAAGTCACCGACTCGGAGGCCATCCACCCGGGCTACGGTTTTCTCTCCGAGAACGCCGACTTCGCCGAGCGGGTCGAGCAATCCGGCTTCGTCTTCATCGGCCCCCGCGCCGAAACCATCCGCCTGATGGGCGACAAGGTTTCGGCGAAAGACGCCATGAAGGCTGCCGGCGTGCCCTGCGTGCCGGGCTCCGAAGGCGCCCTGCCGGAAGACCCGAAGGAGATCGTCAAGATCGCCCGTGCCGTTGGTTACCCAGTGATCATCAAGGCGGCCGGTGGCGGTGGCGGCCGCGGCATGCGCGTGGTGCACACCGAAGCCGCGCTGCTCAACGCCGTCACCACGACCCGTTCCGAAGCCGGTGCCTTCTTCGGCAATCCGGTCGTGTACATGGAAAAGTTCCTGGAAAATCCGCGTCACGTGGAAATCCAGATTCTTGCCGACCAGCACGGCAGCGCCATCCACCTGGGCGAGCGCGATTGCTCCATGCAGCGCCGCCACCAGAAAGTCATCGAGGAAGCGCCCGCTCCCGGCATCGAACGCCGCCACATCCTGCGCATCGGCGAGCGCTGCGCCGAAGCCTGCCGCAAGATCGGCTACCGGGGCGCCGGCACCTTCGAATTCCTCTACGAGAACGGCGAGTTCTACTTCATCGAGATGAACACCCGGGTCCAGGTCGAGCACCCGGTCACCGAACTCATCACCGGGGTCGACATCGTGCAGGAACAGATCCGCGTCGCCGCCGGCCAGAAACTGCGTTACAAGCAGAAAGACATCGAATTCCGCGGTCACGCCGTGGAATGCCGGATCAACGCCGAAGACCCGTTCAAGTTCACTCCCTGCCCGGGCAAGATCAGCAACTGGCACGTCCCCGGCGGCCCCGGCATCCGCGTCGATTCCCACGTGTACAACGGTTACACCGTGCCGCAGCACTACGACTCGATGATCGGCAAGCTGATCGCCTATGGCGACACCCGCGATCAGGCCATCCGCCGCATGCGCATCGCCCTGTCCGAGATGCTCGTCGAAGGCATCAAGACCAACATTCCGCTGCACCAGGAACTGATGCTCGACGCCCGCTTCGTCGAGGGTGGCACAAGCATTCACTACCTCGAGCACAAGCTGGCCGGGCGCAACGAAGTGAGCAAAACCTGATGTGGTTATCGGTCATCCTGCAGGCTGACGCCACGCGCGCCGAAGCCCTCTCTGAAGCACTCATGGAACATGGCGCGCTGTCGGTCAGTATCGACGACGCGGACGCCGGCACCGACGCGGAAAAACCCCAGTTCGGCGAACCGGGCATGTCCCCGGCCAGCCTGTGGGACCACAGCCGCGTGGTAGCCCTGTTCGACACCGACACCGACCTCGCCCAGGCCCTGGCTACCGCCTCGGCGGCGGTAGGGCTCAAGACGGTACCGCCCTTCACCATCGAAGAGGTGGAAGAACAGAACTGGGTGCAACTGACCCAGAGCCAGTTCGATCCGATCCGCATCACCGAGCATCTGTGGATCGTGCCCTCGTGGCACGTCGCCCCCGACGCCGGCGCGATCAACCTGGTCCTCGACCCAGGCATGGCCTTCGGCACGGGCTCCCACCCGACCACCCGGCTATGCCTCGAGTGGCTCACCGACAACACCCAGCCCGGCGTCAGCGTGCTCGATTACGGCTGCGGCTCCGGCATCCTGGGAATTGCCGCAGTCAAGCTGGGCGCCGGCGAAGTGACCGGTGTGGATATCGACGAGAAAGCCGTCGAAACCGCGGCCAACAACGCCGCCAGCAACGGTGTCAGCCTGCATCTGCAGGTTTCCGCCAAGCCCCTCGAGGGCACCTTCCAGCGGGTCGTCGCCAACATCCTGACCAATCCGCTCAAGATGCTGGCACCACTGCTGGCCGCCCGCGTCGCCCCCGGCGGACGGCTCGCGCTGTCAGGCGTACTGGAAGCCCAGGCCGAGGATGTCATCGCAGCCTACGCGCCCTACATCGCCCTCACGGTCGGCGCCACCTTTGACGGCTGGGTGCGCCTGCAGGGCGAACGGCCGGAACAAGCGGTGTCATGATCCTCGCGCGCTGCCCGGCGTGCTCCACCACCTTCCGGGTGCGCCCCGAGCAATTGAGCGCGCGTCAGGGACGAGTGCGCTGCGGTCAGTGCAATCATGCCTTCAACGCGCTGGAGTCCGTCGTCGACGAAAGTCCGCTCGCCGACGCGACACCCGCGCCAGTCATCCTGCCCACCGGCATCGAAACATCCCTCTTCGTTCTCGAAGAAAAACTGCCGGACGAAGAAGTTCCGCCCCCCGTGGAAGCCACGGTCAGCGACGATTACACCTGGCCGCCCGAGATCGACGCACCCGCCGAAGCGACCGAGCCCGCGGCGCCTCTGGCCATAGACATCCCGCCACTGCCCCCCGTCGACACCGAGTTCCCGAACGAGCCGCCCACGTTTCTCCTTCAGGAGGACACCGAGCCGGAATTCCGGGAGGAACCCGCCTTCGCCGCACACCAGGACGACGCAGAGTGGCTGGAGCCCACCGGGGAAATCGGCGCAGAAGCCGCACAGGAATGGCCGCCGGCGGACACCGAAGCCGAAGACATCTTCGCCCCGGCCATGGAATTTCCGCTCCCCGACGACGAAACACCGCGGGCGATCGAAGAGGTTCCCGCCCCCCAACCTTTCGAAACAGCGCCGCCCCTGCCGGACACCCACCAAGGCCCGGTGGATTTCGACGCCCTGATCCACACCCGGGACGTCACCCAGCCACTCATAAGCCCGCTCGCCAGACCCCATCGGAGCGATGAACCTGCGCTGCCGATTGAGGAGGAGCCCGAAGAAGACCCGGCTGACGCACCCGCCGTCAGCGAGGAAAGCGGTGTCTCACCGGCCCTCAGGCAGGCCGCGTGGTCGGCGGGCGCAACACTGCTGTTCCTCGCCCTGCTCGCCCAGGGGGTTCTGGTCTTACGCGACGAGATCGTCCAGTCCACACCGCAGATGCGGCCCTTCATGGAAAGCCTGTGTGCCGGCCTGGGCTGCGAGCTCCCCCTGCCCCGCGACCCCGCCGCCATCGCCATCGAAAGCTCCGACATCCAGCCCGACGCCGGCCGGGAAGCCTTCTTCACGCTGCATGCCACCCTGCGCAATCGAGCTGAATTCCAGCAAGCCTGGCCGCACCTCGAAATCACGCTCACCGATGCCCGCGACAAGGCCCTCGTCCGACGCGTCCTAGAACCCATTCAGTGGCTGCCCACCGACGCCCCCAGGGATGCTTTCCCGGCACGGCGCGAAGTGGTCACACGGGTCACCTTTGAAGCACCGGGTGTGGCGGCAGCAGGTTATCGCGTGTACGCCTTTTACCCCTGACCGGCCGGGGGAAACGAGCGTCTCCCCCGGCCGCAATCCATTCGCCCAATTGCCCTGCGCCCATGTCCACACTTATCTGCGGCTCCATCGCCTTCGACTCGATCATGGTGTTCCATGACCGCTTCAAGAACCACATCCTGCCCGAGCAGATCCACATCCTGAACGTCTCCTTCCTCGTGCCGGAAATGCGGCGCGAGTTTGGCGGCTGTGCCGGCAACATCGCCTACAACCTGCAATTGCTCGGTGGCGAAGCCCTGATCATGGCCACCGTTGGCGACGACGCGGCACCCTACCTGGAGCGCCTGGACCGCCTCGGCCTGTCCCGCACCCACGTCACCCAGGTACCCGGCAGCTTCACGGCCCAGGCCTTCATCACCACTGACCTGGACGACAACCAGATCACCGCCTTCCACCCCGGAGCGATGGTCCACTCCCACCTCAACAAGGTGGAGCACACCCAGGGCGTGACGCTGGGCATCGTCTCGCCGGATGGCCGCGATGGCATGCTCGAACACGCCCGCCAGTTCGCCGAGGCCGGCATCCCCTTCGTTTTCGATCCAGGCCAGGGCCTGCCCATGTTCAACGGCGAAGAACTTCTCGCCTGCCTGCAACTGGCCGACTACTGCACGGTCAACGACTATGAAGCGCGCCTGCTGTGCGAACGCACCGGTCGCACCATCGAATCCCTGGCCGACGAGGTAAAGGCTCTGATCGTGACCCGCGGTGGAGAAGGCTCGGAGATCCACACCGACGGACGCAAGATCGACATTCCCTGTGCTGCTGCAGGCCGCCTCGAAGACCCGACCGGCTGCGGAGATGCCTACCGAGCCGGTCTGCTCTATGGCATCGAGCAAGGCCTCGACTGGGAACAGACCGGGCGCCTTGCCTCCCTGATGGGTGCCATCAAAATAGCCCACCGCGGCGGGCAAAATCACGCCCCCAGCCGGGACGAAATCGGCGATGCCTATCGGACAGCCTTTGGATCAACCCTGTGGTGAAAGGAAGAAAAATGCGAGTTCTCAATCTGACCTTGGCCCTGCTGGCCGCCGTGACTGTCACGGGCTGCGCTTCCGGCCTCGGCGGCGGAGACTACGAACGGGCTGAAACCCGACGCGTCATGAATGTGCGCATGGGCGTCATCGAAAGCGTCCGTCTGGTCAAGCTGGAAGGCACCAACTCGCCAATCGGCACCCTCGGCGGCGCAGCGGTTGGCGGCATCGCCGGCAGCACGGTGGGCGGCGGCAAGGGCTCCGCCATTGCCGCCGTAGTGGGCGCGGTGGTTGGCGGCATGGCCGGCGCGGCCGCCGAAGAAGGCATGACCCGCAAGCAGGGCGTGGAAGTCACCGTCAAGATGGACAACGGGGAAATGCTGGCGATCATCCAGGAAGACGGCGGCGAAGGCTTCAAGCCCGGCGAACGAATTCGCCTGCTGCAGGACGGCCGCACCACCCGCGTGACTCGCTGAGCGACATCTCGCAGCGCCAGAAAGGGGGCCGTCATGGTCCCCTTTTTTCATGCGGGGCGGCTGTGCGTCACATACCCGTAACCACCCCTTCACGGCGTCGCAACGCAGCATTTCCACAATGCGCGGAAACCCAACGAGGATTCCGCCATGCTGCACAAGGAACAACAAGTCGCCCACCGCCCCGGTCGCAACCTGCACGTGGGCCTTGCCAGCTGCCCCACCGAGATACTGGAGGCCCAGAAGCTGCGCTACCGGGTATTCGCCGACGAAATGGGTGCCCGCCTGCCGAGCCGCACGCCGGGTGTGGATCGCGACCTGTATGACGCCTTCTGCGATCACCTGATCGTGCGTGACGAGGACGCCGGACGCATCGTCGGTACCTATCGCATCCTGTCGCCAAGCGCCGCGCGGGAAGTGGGCAGCTACTATTCCGAGAGCGAGTTCGACCTGACCCGCCTGCGTCACTTGCGCGAGCGCATGGTGGAGATCGGCCGCTCCTGCATCGATGCCGACTACCGTTCCGGCGCCGTCATCACCCTGCTGTGGGCTGGTCTCGCCCGCTACATGCTTGAGAACAACTACGACTACCTGACCGGCTGCGCCTCGATCAGCATGGCCGACGGCGGGCACACGGCGGCCAGTCTGTATAATCGTCTCAAGGAAGAGCATCTCTGCCCCCTCGAGTACCGCGTTTTCCCGCGTACCCCGCTGCCCCTTCAGGCCTTGCGCCAGGATCTCGACGCCGACACGCCGCCCCTCATCAAGGGTTACCTGCGGGCCGGTGCCTGGATTTGCGGCGAACCGGCCTGGGATCCCGATTTCAACACGGCCGACCTGCCCATCCTGCTGCCGGTTTCCCGGCTCGATGCCCGCTACGCCAAACACTTCATGGGACGCAAGGACTGAAACCCGCCAGCCCCACCCACCGCCTCACGCGCTTTATCCGCTACGCCCGCCTGGCAGGTCACCTGCTGCACGGGCTTGGCACCACGGCGCTCAGCTACCCGTTCATCACGCCCACCCGCCAGTTGCGCTTCAAGCAGCGCTGGTCGGCCCGGCTACTGAAAATTCTCGGCGTGCGCCTGGTCACCGACGCGCCCTTCGTCGACCCGGGAAGCCTGCTGGTCGCCAATCACATCTCCTGGCTGGACGTCTTCGTCATCAACGCCGCCTATCCGGCCGCCTTCGTCTCCAAGGCAGAAGTCCGGAACTGGCCGCTGATCGGCTGGCTGGCCTCACGAAACGAAACGGTCTTCCTGCGTCGGGGCAGTCGCGGCCACGCGAGAATCGTGAACGCCGAAATCGGTGCCCTGCTGGGCCGCCAGCGCCATGTGGCGATTTTTCCGGAAGGCACCACCACCGACGGCAGCCATGTGCTGGGTTTCCATGCGGCGCTGCTGCAGCCGGCCATCCGGGCCGGTGCGATAATCCAGCCGCTGGCCATCGCCTACCGCCTGCCGGATGGCAGCTTCACGCGCGCCGCCGCCTACGACGACGACGTGAGCCTGCTGGAATGCATCAGGGCCATTGTTGCGGAACCGGAGATCGTGGCGCGGATTCGCGTCGCGCCGCCCATGCCGACGATCGACCTGCCGGATCGCCGGGCCCTCGCCCACGCCGCCCGGGAGGCGATCGTGGCACGCCTCGAAGACTAGGATTCAGGACGGCTTGAGCTTGCCGTGGGTCAGGCCCGGGCAGGCCACCTGGAACACCTTGCGGTCCTCCAGACGCACCGCCGTCAGTTCGCGCCCCCACAGGCAACCGGAATCGAGCGCCAGCAGGTTGGACTCGATGCGCAGCCCGAGAGCCGACCAGTGGCCGAACACAACCGGTGTATCCACGCTCTTGCGGCCCGGCGCCTCGAACCAGGGAATGTAACCCTTGGGCGCCTTCGACACTTCACCCTTGACCTTGAAGTCCATGACGCCATCCGGCGTACAGAAGCGCATGCGCGTCATGGCATTGACGATCACCCGCATGCGCTCGTAGTCCTGCAGGTCATCGCGCCAGGCGGCGGGCTCGCTGCCCCACATGTGATTGAGCAGATCCACGTGATAGGGCCCGGCCAGTGCGCCCTCAACCTCCCGCGCCAGCGCCCGGGCCTGGGGCACGGTCCAGCCGGGCAGCAGCCCCGCATGCACCATCGCAAAACCATTCTCCACGTGCATCAGGGGGCGGGTGCGCAACCACCCAAGGAGTTCCTCCCGGTCCGGCGCATCGAGCACGCTCTGAATGGTGTCATCCTTGCCCCGGCTGCGGACGCTCCCGTAGGCCACCATCAGCAGGTAGATGTCGTGATTGCCAAGCACCGTGACCGCCGCCGTCCCCAGATCACGCACAAAGCGCAGGGTCTGCAGGGAGTCAGGGCCGCGGTTCACCAGGTCGCCGACCAGCCACAGACGGTCGTGGGACGGGTCGAAGGCAACCCTTTTGAGAAGGGCCGTCAGGGATGTGAAACAGCCCTGGATATCGCCGATTGCATAAGTGGCCATGGGTCAGGCTCGGTGTCCGGTACGTGGTTCTTGGTTATCCACGACCTGCAGCTGGGGCGTGACGGGGTAGGACGGGGCATATTCGGGCACCCAGCGGCGCAACTCGCGCCGCACTTCGGCGGCACCAACAGCCCGGCGCTGGCGCAACCACTGGAGCAGGGCATCCAGCCAGCCCTCGTCCACGGCCTGAGCCCGGGCGATACGCAGCTTGGGATGGTGCGTGGCACGCGTCTGCTCGGCATCGGCGAGCACTTCTTCATACAGCTTCTCGCCGGCACGCAAGCCGGTAAAAACGATCCGGATCTCTTCTTCCGAATGCCCGGAAAGCCGAATCATGTCGCGGGCCAGTTCGGCTATCTTGACTGGCTCGCCCATGTCGAGCACGAAGATTTCGCCGCCCAGCCCCATCGAGCCGGCCTGCAGAACCAGCTGGGCGGCCTCGGGAATCGACATGAAATAGCGGGTGATGTCGGGATGGGTCACCGTCACCGGCCCGCCAGCGGCAATCTGCTCCTGGAACTTGGGAATCACACTGCCCGCACTGCCCAGCACGTTACCGAAACGGACAATCTCGAACTGCGTCTTGCCATGGCTGGACAGGGACTGGCAGATCTGTTCAGCCAGACGCTTGGTAGCGCCCATCACATTGGTGGGATTGACCGCCTTGTCGGTGGACACCAGCACGAAACGGGCAACCCCATAGGCCACCGCGCTGCGCGCCATCTGCCAGGTTCCGAGGGCGTTGTTGCGCACTGCCTGCCAGGCGTTGTCGTCCTCCATCAGCGGTACGTGCTTGTACGCGGCGGCATGAAAGATCACGTGGGGGCGATAGCGGCACAACACGTCATCCACCCGAACCGCATCCTTCACGTCACCGGCCAGGGCGACAACCTGAATGGACGGAAAATTCGCAGCGAACTCTTCGGTCATCCGGTACAGGGCAAACTCGTTCATTTCGAAGCACACCAGCAGCGATGGCTCGAAACAGGCGATCTGGCGACACAGCTCCGAACCGATGGAGCCACCGGCGCCGGTCACCATGACCACCTTGTCGCGCAGATATTCGCGCACATCCGCGGTGTTGATATGCACCGGATCGCGCCCGAGCAGATCCTCCACATTCACCTGACGCACCTCGCTGACGCTGACCCGCCCGGTCATCACGTCGGCAATGGCCGGCACGATCAGCGCCTTGACGCCGGCCCGGACGCAGGCACTCGCCACCGCCCGGCGTACCTCGTGACGCTCGCTGGGCATGGCGATGATGGCATGACCGATGCGCAACTCTTCGGCAACCCGTTCCAGATCGGCGATCACGCCCAGCACCTTGCAGCCGTAGATCTCGCGGCCCTGGCTGGCACGATTGTCGTCGAGCAGACCAACCACCCGCCATTCCGCCGAGCGCGACAGCTCGCGTACCAGCGTGACCGCGGCATCCCCCGCGCCCAGCACGATCACCGGCTTGCCCAGCGCACGCAGGCCACCGTAAAGACGGAATTCCTTCCAGGTCCGGTAGAGGGCCCGCGAGCCCCCCATGTACATCGCCAGCAGCAGCGGCTGCAGCAGGAAAACCAGCCGGGGCACGGCAAGGGAATAACGCACAGCCACCACCACCACCAGCGGCGTCAGCACCGCGGCAACAGCGACCGCGCGGGCGATCCGGAGCAGATCTGGCAGGCTGGCAAATACCCACACACCGCGGTACAGGCCGAAGGCACGCAGCAACAGGCCCTGCACGACAAGCGTGACGCCGATACCCACACCAAAGGCCGGCAGAAACTCTTCCGGGATCGCGAAATTGAAGCGAATCAGATAAGCCAGCCACCAGGTCAGCCCAACCCCGATCACATCCGACAGGTACACCAGCAGTGGGTGATAGGGTTTGCTAATCAAGGTCTTGGCGCCCCGGTTGCCTCATGACGGCGCCAGGCGCGATCAATCAGGAAGCCCAGGATCAGGTAGATGAATAACCATATTGTAATGATGCCGCACTGCAGCGAAAACCCCACCCGCAAAATCCCGAGTGCAGACAACGCCACACCGAGCATCAAACCGTAAGCCGACAAGGCCGTACCACGATGTCCCAACCCCATCTGCACCATGCGCTGGTAGTAATGAGTCCGGTGGGCCTGCCAGACTCTTTCGCCGCGCCGGGCACGCTGCAGCAGGGTAACCGTCGCATCCACGATGAACGGCGAGAACACCAGCAGCGGAAACCACGAGGGCCAGGCACCCGCCTCACAGCCCACCAGGCCAAGCGCGCCGGCCAGAAAACCCAGCGGTACCGACCCCACGTCCCCCATGAAGATGCGGGCCGGATGAAAGTTGAAGCACAGAAAACCCGCCGCAGCGGCCGCGATTCCGGCACAGACCCAGGCCAGCGGCGCCTCTCCGGCCAAACCCGCGGCAACGGCGAAGGCGCTGAAGCCGAACACCGCCATGCCACCGGCCAGACCGTCCGAACCATCCATGAAGTTGTACAGATTGGCCATCCACACCAAACCAACGAGGAACAGCCCGCCCGCCAGCCAGCCGGATGTCGGCCCGGTCATCACCAGAAATCCGCCCGCCACCAGCAACTGGGCCAGCAGACGTACACGCGCCGACACACTGCGCCGATCATCCACCAGCCCCAGCGCGGCCAGCAGCAGCGCCCCCACCAGAGCAGCCCCGACAGACCTGTCCAGGCCACCGCTCACCGCACTGGTCAAGCCACTGGCCACAACACCCGTCATCACCCCGACACCCCCTGTGCGCGGCGTCGGCCTTGCGTGCAGGGAGCGCGCATTCGGATGATCGAGAAAATGCAGCCATGAACCAGGCCGACAGCACAGCCAGGTCACCCCCCAGGCAACGGCAAAGGCCAGCAGCGGCCCGATATATTCAAGGCGCACCGAGCATCTCCCGCAATCCGTCCACCAGGCCGACTTCGGCCCGCCAGCCCAGCTCGGCCTCGATGCGGGCCGGCGAGTAGCAGGCCGAACCGAGCAGACGATCCAGCGCCTCGCTATCGAGGGGCATCCGCCGGCCCGACAGCGAGGCGATCAGATCCCCCAGGCGGGCCACGCTCGCCAGCCCCCAGCGGGGCACGGCCCAGGCCACCGGCTTCATCCCGAGCACGACCCGCAGCGCATCGTAAAGACCGCGCCCTGACGGCGTGTCCGGGTGCGCCACGATGTAGGTCCGCCCTGCCGCGCGGGGCTCGGCGGCCACCCGGCGCAACACCGCCACCACATCGGCGACATGGACCAGGGAGCGCCGGTTGGCAGTTTCCGGCAAGGGCGGAAAGACCCCGCGACGCACCAGCGCGGCCATTCGATCAAGATTGCCGCGGCCACCGGCGCCATACACCATGGCCAGACGCAAACAGGTAACGCGCATGGCGTAACGCTCGCCAGCCAGCAGCAGCGCATCCTCGGCGGCCCGCTTGGCGCAACCATAGGCCGACTCCGGCGGCACCGGCCAATCCTCGTCGATGCAGGCCTCGCCGGGCTCGCCCAGCGCCTTGACGCTCGAAAGAAAGACCAGGCACTGCACGCCGGCACGTCCCGCCGCTTCGGCGAGAGCCCGGCTGCCTTCGTAATTGACCTGCCAGTGGCGCGCCTCCTCGGCCTCAGTGAGGGCATCAAAGGCATGGGCGTGACCTGCGCAGTGAAAAACCGTCGTCACACCGGCGCAAGCCGCATCAAGGGCGGCCGGATCAGCCAGATCGCCGCTCACCTCATCCGGCCCGACCGGCTGCCCGCGGGTCAACACACGCACACGCAGACCATCGGCCCGCAAGGCGACAACAAGCCGGCGGCCGATAAAGCCGCGTCCTCCGGTAACCAGCACAATCCCGCTCAAAAAGCCTCCCGACGACGCAGATAGCTGGCAAAGCGCGGCACGCCATCTTTCGTCAACGCCCGATACTGAAAGCTCACCAGCGTACCCACCGGCGGAGGCGCACGGCGCACGGCATCGCTGAAGCCGGTGCCGATCTCGAAGCGCACGCCTTCGGCAGTTTCCACCTGCAACGCCCCCATCATGCCGGTCAGCCGCCCCTGGCCCGGCAAATGGGCAATCACCGTCGCCTCGGCATCGAACAGGGGCTTGAGTTTGAGGAGCGCCTCGTTGCGGCCGGTGAGATAAGGCGCATCGGCCCGGTGCAGCATCAGGCCCTCACCGCCGCTGCCCACCACTTCATCGAGCTTCGCCTGCAAGGCTGGCCGATCGGCCACGCGAAACTGCTCGACAGCCTGCAGCCACGGCACATCGACACGGGCCACGATGCGGCGAATGTGCTCGATACGTTCGGAGAAAATCCCGGCACCACCAGGCTGCTCGAAAATCATGTATTTCACCCGCCGCCAGTCTTCGTCCCGCGCCTGCTTGCGGCGCACGATGCCGGACAGTTGATCAAAATGGCCACGGCCAATCCACAACTCCCCATCGAGGGGCTCGGGCGGCAAGCCGGCGACAAACCAGGCCGGCGCGTGCACCGGGCGACCGCTGCGAAAGCGCAACGCATGACCATCCCAGACCGCGCGGACACCATCGAGTTTCTCACTGACCCAATAGCGGGTCACATCGACATCGCCGCGCAGGACTTCGGCGAGGAGCAATGGTGGCGCCTCGGGGCCCGCCTTGGCCAGCACACAGGACGGGCCGGCCAGCGCCAGAAGCAATGCTGCGGCACAGAGCCAGGCCCGGCTTCGCGGTCTTGAAGAATTCATCAGGCGCATTTCCAGTCGCACAATCCAAAAAATGACGAGTGGAAATTCTATCGTGCAGCGACGACATCGAATACCACAAAGGCATCAGATGTCGGCCCCCTTCACGGGCGTTTTGCGGCGCGGATCAAAACGGGACAGAAAACGATAGGCCGGATGCCGTAAAGGGGTGGGCAACACGGCCCGCAGCAGGGGTACGAAACATGCCAGCCGCTTCCACACAGGCATACCCAGCAGACAGGCGCCCCGATACCCGGTCATCGCGCGCTCGAAAGCATCGCCAAAGGAATGACGAAGATGGCTGGTCTGGTCGAAACGATGCAGGATCAGCGCTTCCGGCAGATTCGCAAAGCGCAGGCCCGCCTTCGCACAGCGAAACCACAAGTCATAATCCTCGCTCCGCCGAAGGTCGGTCCGATAAGCGCCGACGGCGAGAATCCTGCTGCGCCGGTAAATCACGCTCGGATGAATGATCGGACAGGCCCACAGGTTCTCCAGAATCTGCTCATGCCCCACCGGCATCGAACGCATTCCGCCGAGCTTGCCGGCAATATCCATCTCTTGGGCGAAGCAGCCAACGACATCGGCCGACTGATCGCCCTCAATGGCCACAAGTTGCCGCGCAAAACGCTCGGGCACGGCAATGTCATCGCTATCGAAGCGCGCAACCACCTCGTTCGCACACTGGCGGAGCCCTTCGTTCAAGGCTGTCGCCAGGCCCACATTGCCCGGCATGACAACCGACTTGATATTGAGCACAGCGCGATACCGCTCGACGACCAGCCGGGCCTCTGCGCTGATCGGCCCGTCTTCCACCAACACCACTTCCGAGGGCTTCAGGGTTTGACGCACCAGGCTCTCAAGCGCTTCCTCGAGATGCCCCACATCGTCGCGCCCGTAAGTGGCCATCAACACCGAAAATCCCATACAGCTCAAACCAGACCTTTCAACCCGATCCCACTCGACAAGTCGCCATTCTTCGCAGCACCCTTACGACAACATGGCACCATCGATTTCTTGTTGGCACAATACATGCCTCCCCATTCGATGCGAAAGCCGATGCGCCGCCCACCCCTCTTCTGCAGCGGTTGGCGGACACAGCCTAATGATAACCCCAGTGAAGACCATCCCCATTGATGTCATCGTACCCATCTATCGGGGCCTGGCCGAAACACGGCGCTGCCTTGAAAGCGTCCTGAACAACGCACAACGCACCCCCTTCGAACTGGTCGCCATCAACGATGCCAGCCCCGAACCGGCATTGAGCGAATGGCTGGAGCAGCTCGCGGCGGAAGGTCGCCTCACGCTCCTCACCAACGAGCGCAACCTGGGCTTCGTCCTCACCGTAAACCGCGGGATGTCCCTGCATCCCGGGCGTGACCTCGTCCTGCTCAACAGCGACACCGAAGTCGCCAACGACTGGCTCGACCGGCTCGTCGCCACCGCGCAGCACAACCCCGCCGCCGGCACGCTGACCCCCTTCTCCAACAACGCCACCATCTGCTCCTATCCCTTCGAGGGCTGGAACGGCGGCGTTCCGGGCACCCTCGGCCTGGCCGGGCTCGACCGTCTGATTGCCGAAACCCTGCCCGGCCGGACCATCGAAATCCCCACCGGGGTTGGTTTCTGCATGTATATCCGGCGAACCTGCCTCGATCAGGTCGGCCTTTTCGACGCCGAGCGCTTCGGCCGCGGCTACGGTGAAGAGAACGACTTCTGCAGGCGCGCCGCAGCGCAAGGCTGGCAAAACCTCCTGGCCGCCGACGTCTTCGTCTTTCACGAAGGCGGAGTCAGCTTTTCTGCAGAACGTGCGACGCTGCAGGAAAACGCCATGAAACGCCTCCTTGAGGCCCACCCGGATTATCTCGACATGATCAGGGCCTTCATCGGTCGCGACCCCATCGCCCCGCTGCGCCAGATGATCGACCGAGCACGTTGCGCCTGCGGCGGCGCCGAGGAAGCCGAGGTACACGCCCAGCACAACGACAGCGCCAGCACAACGGCCAATGAGCAGCAGACGACACAACCACGCCCAGTGCAACTGCACATTAGTCACAGTTGGGGCGGCGGTACCGACCGCTGGATCGCCGACTACTGCCGCACCGATACCAAGCGACGCAACCTGCTATTGCGCTCGGTGAGCCACCGCAACGCAGCAGGATTCCGGCTTGAGCTCGTCGAGCCCGCCGTAGATTACCTCTCGCTACTCACCTGGGACCTGCAACTCCCTATCCGCGCCAGCACACCATCCCACCCGGAATACGCGCGCATTCTGGATGAAGTCATGACCGACTTTCATGTTGGCAGCCTTGTCGTTTCCTCCCTGATCGGACACAGCCTCGAAGCACTCTGCAGCGGCCAGCCGACCATCGTCGTCCTGCACGACCTCTATCCATTCTGTCCCGCCCTGTTCGCCCACTTCGACAACACCTGCACAGACTGTCAGCCCGAACGTCTGGCCGGATGCCTGCGCACCAACTCTCTCAACGTCTTCTGGCACAACACGGTTGATATCGACTGGCACATTCTCCGTCGCGAGTACGCCGCGCACATCGCCCACCCGTCAGTCCAAGTGGTTGCACCCAGCCACAGCATCCACCAACGCTGGGCAGCACTGCAACCCGGCCTGGCCGACAAGCCCTGGACCCGCATCGAGCACGGCCTTGATCCACAACAACTCCCCGCCGGATCAGCACCTTCTACCCGGCCGGACTCACATCGCCCGCGCATTCTCATCCCCGGCCGTCTGGCCCCCCACAAGGGGCTTGGCCTGCTCCGCGAAGCCCTGCCGGCCCTCCTCGACAAAGCGGACATCCTGCTGCTGGGAAGCGGCGACTTCGGTCGCCCCTTCAAAGGCCGAGCTGGTGTAGAGGTCATCGAGAACTATGCACACCACGAACTAGCCGAAATCGTCCGGAACTTCGCACCAGACTGCGCACTACTCGTATCGGTGCTCCCCGAATCCTTCAGCTATACCCTGAGCGAAATGTTCGCGCTCGGAATTCCGGTCGTCGCAACCCGTGTCGGCGCTTTTGCCGAACGCATCGCAGACGGCATCACCGGCGTGCTCGTCGAACCCGAGGCCAAGGCCCTTGCGACGGCTCTCGAACAACTGCTCTCAATGCCCGCTCAGCTTGCAGCCATGCGCCGCACGCTGCAGTCGCACCCACCTCGCAGCAACAAAACGATGGTCGCTGATTACGAAGTGCTCTTGCCGGTGCCCATGGCCAACCCTGCCGACCGGACTGTCGCACGGCGTATCGACAGCCTACGCCGTCGAGCGGAAGAAGACCGGCACGTCCATCATGCCATGACGAATCTGCAGGAAACCGTTCGCAGCCAGCAAGAATGGATTGCGAATCTGGAAGACCGGAATCATCACAGCGAGACACGCCTGCAGGAACTCCTGGCCTCCAACTCCTGGCGACTCTCGGCACCTCTGCGGAGCCTCAGCTTGGCCATACGCAAGAGACCGGCAAACCCTCCTCCTCCACCAGCAGCATTCATACACGCCCCCCATGGCCCATCCCTCCCCCAGCTTGATGCGGCAGGCCGCCGTGAAATCCGGGAACGGGTTCGCCACTGGTTCGGCATTCCCGACCAAGGTTTGATCGTACTGAGCATCGGCACACCACCGGATAAAGCCGTCAGTTCCCGCTACATCCAACTCATCCGTTCAATCACCTCCGCCCGAAACGACATCTGCGCCATACTGGCCGGAAGCACCACAGACGCCACCTGCTGGGACTCCGTGCAGGAAGAAATGTCCACGCTGGTAGCGACCCGGCAACTTTTCTTCGCTGAATCCCTGCACGACCGGGAAGCCTTTCTCCTCTCCGCCGATGCCTTTCTGGCCTACGATGAAGCCAGCTTGCGGCAAAACGGGGAGGCCGCCATCGACGCAGGGCTGTTCATCCTGAGTCCAGCCGACGCCGCCACAACCGCTGACTACCTGCCGGTGGAGCAGTCTCATCACGTCACGCCAGACACCCACGACAGCGCCTGTGCGGCCCTGCTGGCCTGGCTCGACATGGCGCCCTCCCGACGCACCCGGATCATCCTGCGCAGCCGTCAGGTCCTCGACGACACCCAGCAATCGCCTGCGAAACCCACACCGTGAAAACAGCCCCCAAGATCAGCGTGGTCGTCCCCGCCTTCAACCATGAAACCTACGTGGTCGAAGCCCTCGAAAGCGTCCTCGCCCAGAGCCTTGGCGACCTGGAACTGATCGTCATCGACGACGCCTCGCGGGACGGCACCTGGGCAGCCATCCAGTCACTTCGCGACCCCCGCCTCCGCGCCCTTCGCCACGACACCAATCGAGGCGCCCACGCCACCCTCAACGAAGGACTCGCCCTCGCTGGCGGCGATTACCTGGCCATCCTCAACTCCGACGATGCCTTCCACCCCCGACGCCTGGAGCGGATGGTGGACGCCATCGGCGACACACAACGCCTGGCCTTCAGCGACGTCCGCTTCATCGACTCGGATGGCCATCCGGCCCCGGATCACGAGCGCGCGCAAGATCATGCTGCGGCCTGCCGGCTGTGCACCGACCAGCCACCAGCCAGCTGGCTGCTCACCAGCAACCTGGCCATCACCACCTCGAACTTCGTCTTCCCGCGCAAGCTTCTGGAGAAGATCGGCGAATTCTCCGACCTGCGCTACACCCACGACTGGGAATGGGCCCTGCGCGCCAGTGCCACCGAAGCGCCCCTGTGGCTGCGCGAAGAGCTGGTCGACTACCGGGTCCATCCCACCAACACCCTTGCCGAAGACGACGTCTGGCGGCACGTGCACGAAAACGCCTACATCCAGACCCTCGCACTCCGCCAGCACCATCCGGAGCTCGACGCCACCACCGCGTGCACCGCCCTGCTGCGCAACCGCAGCCTTCACCCGGTCTCGACCCTCAGCTTTCTCGTCGCAGCCGCCCACCTGCCCGACCCCGACGCCCTGCGTGCGCTAGCCCGCCAGACCGACGGCAACTGGTTTTTACCCGCCCTCGCCCGCACCAGTGGGCTGGACGAGCGGATTCTTCTGTCGGCCAGAAGCCTGTCCGAACAACAGGCCGCCCTGACGGCTCAGGCCGCCCTGATCGACGAGCGCGGTGCCACCATCAAACAAATGAGCAACACGATCGCGGAGCGGGACATCTGCATCGCCGCCCAGGCAAAACTGATCGAAGAACGCTGGGAAGCCCTTAGCGCCCAAGCGGCCATGCTGGAGCAACGCTGGACCGCCATGGAGCAGATGGGCCACGAGATCCGGCAACGGGATATCGCCATCGCGGAGCGGGACGTCACCATCGAGACGCAGGCTATCGAAATCCGGAACAACCCGTGGAACCGCTGCAAACGGCTGCTGCGGCGCCTGACGACAGCAGGCGGAGTGCATCCCCGATGACCACCAGCGTCTCCTCCTCCAACTCACAGATGCGAAAAAAACGGCTTGAAACCCTTGACATCCTCCGCTTCTTCGCGGCGTCTGCAGTGCTTTTCTATCATTACTATTTCATTGGCCCACTACAGGGATATTGGCCAAAGACACTCTTCATCGATGCAGCGCACTGGGGCGACCTTGGCGTGGACCTGTTTTTCGTGATCAGCGGATTCGTCATTACCCTCACCTCGGAAGGGCGCAGCGCACAAGCCTTCCTCGCAGCCCGGGCAACCCGCCTCTTTCCGGCCTTCGTCGCCTGCTCGGCGATCACGGCCACCATGGCGATCATGCTGCCCGGGATCTCGGCAAACAACATCATTCCGCGCTGGATTGCCACACTGACCTACTTCCCCCAGTTCTTTGGCGTGGAACCCCTGTCATCGGTTTACTGGACACTGGCAATCGAAATCCAGTTCTACGCGCTGGTCGCCCTGTTGATAGCCAGCGGCATCTGGAAAAGCCGCAATGACCAAATCCTGTGGCTGTGGCTGACCATCGCTTTCATCAACCAGTACATCCAGCCCAACATCGGCATCGAGCGGCTCTTCATTCCCGAATATGCCGGACATTTCTGCGCCGGCATCATCCTCTACCGAATCCATACCGGCAATCCACCGCGCTTCACGACAGCAGCCCTGATCGTCTCCTTTGCACTCATTTCGAAGCACGTTCAACACATCGATGAATGGCTTGGCGGCAGCTACCTGCAGTTTTTCCCCAGCCTCGGCATCAGCCTGGCCGGCCCGGTCATCGCGGCACTGGTTTTCATCGCCGCCAAGACACCTCAAATTGGCCCGAACGCCCGCTGGGCTGCCGTCCTTGGAGGAATGAGCTACCCTTTTTATCTGATCCATGCCGACCTGGGATTCTGGGCGCACGCCATATTCGAGCGAAAACTCTTCGCCCTGTTTCCCTCTTTGGTCAAGAATGTCAGCTACTCACTAATGGCAACACTGGCAATCGTGGCATCCGTACTGATCGCCTGGCTCGTCGCCACACGCGTTGAACCAGGCCTGCAGGCACGCATGAAAAAACTAATGGAGGGAACACCGAAAAACGCCGACGCCAGACAGCAGAACACCCATTTTCAATAGCCCGCACGCCACAACCATTCAGATTTAGCTAATTACGTATAAAAATGGCTCTTAACTTCGACAAACTGCGCATTGCGGTGCTGGTTCCCTGCTACAACGAGGAACTCACGGTCACCGAGGTTGTAAAGGGATTCAGGGAGGCTCTGCCACAGGCCGACATCTATGTGTTCGACAACAACTCAACGGATGCAACCCGCACCAAAGCCCTTGAAGCGGGCGCCATCGTGCGCCATGTCGCCATGCCAGGTAAGGGCAACGTGGTACGGCGCATGTTTGCCGACGTGGATGCCGATGTTTACCTGATGATCGACGGTGATGCCACCTACCACGCGCCCAGTGCTGGAAAACTCGTCGAAAAACTCATCACCGAACATCTGGACATGGTGGTCGGCGTTCGTGAGCATCAGCACACAGATGCCTATCGGCCCGGGCATGAAATCGGCAACAAATTGCTGACCGGAACCATGACCAGGATATTCGGCGGAAAATTCACCGACATGCTGTCAGGCTACCGTGCATTTTCGCGCCGCTACGTAAAATCATTTCCGGCCATGTCCCATGGCTTTGAGACCGAAACAGAATTCACGATTCATGCGCTCGAATTGCGCATGCCTTACGGCGAGGTAGTAACCCCTTATGGTGTGCGCCCGGAGGGCTCCACCAGCAAATTGCGAACCTATTCGGATGGCGTCCGTATTCTGAAAACCATCGTCAAGCTGTTTGCCCTGGAACGTCCGTTGCGGTTTTACTCCCTCATCGCACTGGCATTCGTCCTGGCAGGACTCGCGCTTGGCTTTCCGCTAGTCGTGACTTATCTCCAGACCGGCCTGGTACCCCGCTTCCCGACCGCCATTCTCAGCACCGGACTTTGCCTGTTAAGCGCCATCAGCTTTACATCAGGTCTGATTCTCGAAACGGTCACGGTTGGACGCAGGGAAGTCAAACAACTCAGCTATCTGAGCATAGGCGAAAGATTCGGCAAGGCTGCGGCTTCTGAATGCTGAAAAGGGAGCTTGCCCACTTCACCCTTGCCGGACTTGTCGGTTATGCCGCCGATGCAGGGGTATTGCTGCTGGCGAACCCCTTGATTGGCCCTTACTTCGGCAGGCTTGCCTCCTTCGTCGCGGCAGTTTTTGTCACATGGATCATCAACCGCAGTCTGACCTTTCGCAACCGAAGAAAGTATTCATCCCTGTACCAGGAGTTTGCTGCTTATTTCATTACGGCTCTGGCAGGAGGCTGCGCCAGCATCGGCCTTTACTCGCTGCTGATCTTCAATTTCAAGGTATCAAACCTCGGCTTGATGGCTTTTGTTGCAGCTGGATCCCTGGCCGGAATGGCCATCAACTTCCTGCTCAGCAAGCACGTTGTTTTCAAACCGCACGCTTAATCCAATGGGCATCCTCCGCTTCCGCCTGAAAATGCAGAACCCAGGGCTCCGCCAATTCGCTTATGCCTTATCCGTTCTGGTCACCACCATACTCGGCTTTGCGTTTGTAATATCTGCAAACTATCCGGGCTACCTGAATGGAGACTCCTTGTATCAACTGCAGGAGGCCCTGTCCGAAACATACGGAGACTGGCACTCCCCCAGCATCACAGTGCTGTGGTCAGTCCTCCTTGACTTCCTGCCCGGCCCGGTCGGCTTCATCGTTTTCGACAACCTGCTGATATGGAGCGCCCTGGCTGGACTGGCTCTGGCCCTCAGGCCACGACTCGGCGCATGGTCATACCTTATCCTGTTCATGCCCTTGCTGCCCGGCGCATTCAATTATCTCGGGCACGTACACACCGATGCGATGCTCGCCGCCATCCTTCTGGCAGGAGCCAGTCTGGCTTATCTGGCGCAATGCGACTGGCGCTCCCGACGACTGGCAATCTGCCTGCAAATTGCCGCCAACCTATTTATAGCAGCGGGTTTTCTCACGCGCCTGAATGCCGTTTTCTGCCTGATTCCGCTGCTGCTCTACGCCAATTCAAATCTGGGCGCACGGCGAACGATTCTGCTCAGCGGAGCGGTTCTCGCCGTTCTTCCCCTGATCTACAGCGTACAGAACACGCTGCTGCAGGTTCCGAACTCCCATCCGGGCGACAGCATCAAGACCTATCAACTTCTGGCCCTTTCTTATCACGAGCAGGAGAACCAGTTTCCCGGAAAGTGGCGTGAGGAAGAAGCAAGGCAAATCGTCGAGTCCTGCTACAGCCCCGTGCAGTGGGATACGGCATCCAACTGGGGGCAGTGTCGCTTCATTTCCCAGAACCTTCGGGCACAAGGGCTCTGGGGCTCCCGTACCCTCACCGAGTCATGGCTGAAGGCAATCATCGATCATCCGCGATCCTATTTCGCGATGCTCGTACCAACCTTCAAGAAGTCCATGTTCGATCCAAACTCACGGCAAATGCTGTATAGCGCCGACAACCCATGGGGCTGGATGGTGCAGGACAATCCGCCCAGGCCAGACACGCAAATCGCCCAGGATTACGCCCGATCAAAACTCAATGACCGGGTGGGCCGGCCATGGGTATTTGGACTGCTCTCCGTCATCGGACTGCTGACATTGTTCAGACTGAATCTGCAATCCACCAAGGAAGGGCGGTTTGCCCTGGCCGTCCTGCTGTCCGGCCTGATTTACCTGATCACGTATTTCTTTTTCAATGTCTCTGCCGAATACCGTTATTTCTACTGGTGTGGCTTTGCAGCGTATCTCGGACTGATCATCGTAATTCTTTGCGCGCTGAAGACGGCCAGAAAGCGCCCGCCCACTGCCACGAGAAGCCATGCAGAACGAGCCGTAAAATTGACCAGTCTGGTCATCGCTGCATTTTCGGCAGGCATGATCACATTCGCCTTTACATTCAATCTCCCGGCAACCAAAAGGATCATCACCCTCACCCCCCTTGATGAAAAACCGGTGAGCGTCACCCGAATTGGCAGCACCGCCACCCCGCTGTGGATGGCGCCAGCCTTTGAAGGCGATACGCGTCCAATGACGTGGGACTGGATCGGTCACGCCTACCAATCGACATCCCGGCTCAGTCCCGTTGTGGCCAGCCTGGATGGGTTGAGACAGACTATCGAAATAAAGCTGGAAACCGGGCCGGACAACGGACGCGTGGCAATAGACGAGGTCGGCATGCACCGTGTGGTGGACACCTATTCCGAACAACCGGGAATCCAGACGATCCAGCTTCCACCCTCCCCTGGAGAGCAGAGAAAGAAGAGGCGTTTCAACACGGGGGTGTCAAACACCGCGCTAATTTACGTCCTGGGCCTGCTCTTCCTTTTTCTACGGCTGACCCGGGCCAGGGCGGCGCAGTGATCGCGCATGGACGGACAAGCCCATGCGATAATTCGCCCCCTCTTCAAGGCCTCGGCACAGGATCCCGGCAGATCAGACCGACGCCTTCTCATGGCACATCGCACGGAGCAAGAAAACCCTTCATGGCAACTATCGCCTGGCTCATCCCGAGGCTGATCGAAGGCTCGGGCGGGCATCGGACGATGCTCGAACACGCCCTCGCCCTCGAACGGCACGGACACCGCTGCCATCTCTACCTCGAAGGCACACACACCGACCCCGACAAGGGCCGGCAACTGATCGAGCAGATCTTCGGTTACAGCTTCGAACGGGTGAGTTTCGGCTGGGACAACATCCAGCCCGCCGACGCGGCCATCGCCACCATCTGGTACTCCGCCGCCTTCGTCCGCGACCTGCCCTTCCCGTGCCGCAAGCTGTACTTCGTCCAGGATTACGAAGCCTGCTTCAATCCGATGGGTGACGCCTACCTGATGGCGGAGAACTCCTACCGCTACGGGCTCACCCCGGTGACCATCGGGCGCTGGCTGCGCCATGAACTCGCCGATCGTTTCGGCGTGGCGGCCTACCATTTCGACTTCGGGGCCAATCTCGACATCTATCGCCCACTGCCCGAGGCCAAAAAGGAACTCGCAGTGTGCTTCATCCACCAGCCCGACAAGCCGCGTCGCTGCAGCCGCCTGGGCCTGGAAGCGCTGGGCATCGTCAAGCATCGCATGCCCGAGGTGAAGATTTATCTGTACGGCTCTCCCGCCCGGGAGAAGGGGCAGATCTGGTTCGAGCACGAGCACCTTGGCCTGCTCAACCTGCAAGACTGCAATGCCCTGTACAACCGCAGCGCCGTAGGGCTGTGCCTGAGCGCCTCGAACCCGTCACGGATCCCCTTCGAGATGATGGCTGCCGGCCTGCCGGTCGTCGAAATGTGGCGCGAGAACACCCTCTACGACTTCCCACCGGAAGCCGTCACCCTGGCCAACCAGACGCCCGAATGCATCGCCGAAAGCATCCTGCGCCTGCTCGACAAGCCCGCCACCCGCGCCAGCATGAGCCAGGCCGGTACCCACTTCATGGCCGACCGGCCCCTGAGCGTCGAAACCGACCAGTTCCGTGACGCGGTCGAGCGCGTCCTGAAGGGCCAGACGCCGGATCTCGCCGGCGTCGAGCGCCTCTACACCGCGCCGGCAGAAACCTCCCGCCATTACGTCGGCACCCTTCCGGCCAGCATCCAGAAGCGCCTGTCCTCACCGCCAAACGCCTACGTAAACTCGCTCCCCCCCCGCCTGCGCCGCTTCCTCGGCTGGGGCCTGCGCGTGGCGCGTCGACTGCTCGAGAATCGATAAACACACCCGCCGCATGTACAAGCTCAAAACGCTCGACGTCTGGGACACCCTTCTCAGGCGCAAGTGCCACCCGGACTTCATCAAGCTCAGCGCCGCGCGCCACCTCCAGCTGCGCTTCGGCCAGAGCCTGGCGGACGGCTTCCCCGACCACTGGGCGATCTTCCGGGAGCGCTGCCAGATCGAAGGCGAACTGGCCCGCGCCACCTCGCGCCAGGGCAGCGACGACGAATACACCCTGCACGCCGTACTCGATCATCTCGTCCGGCGGGTCGTCACCGCACCGAACCTGAACGTCGCCCAACTCGTCGATGAACTCGTCGCCGCCGAACTGGCCCTCGAGAAGGCCAACACCTTCCCCGACCCCGGCTGCCGCGACGTGATCGGCCAGTATCCGGCCGAGCGCACCCTGTTCCTGTCCGACTTCTACATGCCCGCGAGCATGCTCAACGAACTGCTGCAGCACCACGGCCTCGACGACGTCGCCCCGGACGGCATCAGCTCCTGCGACATCCGCCTCAACAAGCGTTCCGGCCAGTTATTCAAGCACGTCCATGAGGCCTTCGCGCTGGCACCCGAGCATCACGTTCACATCGGCGACAACGCACACTCGGACGTCAGCATTCCCGGCGCCATCGGCATCACCTCGGTGCATTACCTGCCCGACGAACAGCACGCCGACCGGGAGCTGCGCGAAAGCCTGTTCGCCGACCGGGCAGTGTTCTTCGGGCACCTGGAGCAGATCATCGCCGGCAAGGTCGAGGAAGCCCTCGGCAGCCGCAGCGACAATGCCCGGGCGGCCTTTCTGCTGGGCACCCAGGCCGCCCCCCTGTGGGTTGGCTTCTGCCTGTCGGTAGCAGAACAAAGCATCCACGAAAAGCTCGACAAGCTGTTCTTCTTCACCCGCGAGGGTGAGTTCTTCATCGACATCTACCGCAGCCTGTTCCCCACCGGGCGCATCACCGGGGTCGAATTGCCTCCCGCAGGCATTCTCGAAGTCAGCCGCCTCGCCACCTTCAGCGCCTCCCTGCGCGAAGTGAGCACCGGCGAGCTGATGCGCATGTGGAACCTCTACAGCACCCAGTCCCTGTTCGCCCTCGCCCGCTCGCTGGGCATCGAACCGGCGGCGCTGGAAACACTGGGCGCCCGCCACGGCCTGCCCGTGGGTGAAGAAGTCATCTACCCGTGGCAGGACGCCCGCGTCCAGGCCCTCTTCGCCGACGCCGAATTCCAGGCCCTGCTGTCCGGCAAGTCCGCCAGTGACCGCGAACTCCTCCTCGCCTACCTCGAACAGCACGGACTCGCCGCCACCGACACCCGCCTCGGCATCGTCGACATCGGCTGGCGCGGCACCATCCAGGACAACCTCGCCCACCTGCTGTCCGGACGAACCGTCTTCGGCCACTACCTCGGCCTGGCCCGCGTCCTCAACGAACAACCTGCCAACTGTCGCAAGTACGCCTTCGGCCCCGACCTCAACAAACAACTCGAAGCCAGCCACCTGCTCGACGCCGTGGCCCCGCTCGAAATGCTCAGCAATTCGCCGAACGGCAGCGTCGAAGGCTATCGCCGCACGGCGTCAGGCCGCGTAGAGGCCAAACGTCTCATCGATGCCGAAGAGAACACCGTCTTCGACAGCTACGTCTCCCATTTCCAGCAAGGCGTACTCTTCGCTGCACGGGAATGGGCTGAATACCTCGACAACCACGCGGTATCGAGCGCTGAACTGCGCCCCCAGGCCCTGGCCATCTGGAACGCACTGGTTAGCCGTACCCCGCAGGAACTCTTCGAGGCCTACACCTCCCTGAACCACAACGAGGTCTTCGGCGTCGGTCAGTTCGTCGAACAAAGCGCCGTGCCCTCCATGGGCGTCCTGCTGCGCGCGCCCTTCATCCGCCGCGACCGGCACAGCCTCATCCAGTACATCCGCCAGTCCCAGTGGGCCGCCGGCCTGAAGAAGCGCACCGACCTGCACCCGGTGCACAAGGCTTTCCTCACCACCGCGGTATCGGCAGGCAAGGTTTACAAATATGTGCGGGTGCGCTGGCAACATCGCCGGGCACAGGGGTGAAAAGGCGGCCTCTCCTGCCGAGCGCAAAGGCAAGCCTCCGAAGGCTCATCGAACACCTGCTGATTCCCGGCGCAGGCGCTCTGCTCCCGTGGCCTCTTTATTTTCGCGGGCTCTCGCGCCTCGCCAGCAACCCACGCCTGCTATTTCAGGAATGTGCAGCGGCCAGCGAAGGCTACCGCGCCATTTTCGGCATCACGCCCAATTCCGAATGGCTACGCCGCTATCGCCTGACAATTCTGATAGATCGCGCTGACGCCTTTATTTCCGCCACCCGCTCGGACCGATGGCTGGAAAAGCATGTGACTATCACCGGAGCCTGGCCCACCGGCCCGTTTGTAGGCATCACCTTTCACTTCGGTGCCGGCATGTGGTCCCTGCGACACATACGCAGCACAGGCCTCCGCGCGGCTTTTCTGTCGATCCGGTTTTCGCTCGCATCCTTCGGAAACAAACTGATTCCCTACTGGATTGCCCGCTTCCGGATGCACGAAGTAAGACAGGCCGGAAACGCACCCGTGATTTATACGGGTGGCAGCATCAAGTCGATCCGCAAAGCCTTCGAACAAGGCATCTGCGTAATAGGCCTGATTGACGTTCCCCCTCATCAAGCCGAAAAGGGCAGGCTCGGCATGACACTATTTGGCCGTCCGGCAGCACTCCCCTCCGGTCTGCTGGAGATTGCCGCCACAGAAGACGTTCCCGCTACGGCATTCCTGATGAGCGTTGACTGGCGCACCGGAAAACGAACCCTGGACATCTTTCCGGTACCCCCAGGCTCCCCGTCGGAACAGATTGGGTTTATGTCAACGTTGCTGAACGACGCAATTACAGAAAAACCTGAGGCCTGGCACCTGTGGCTTTGCGCGCATTGCTTTTTGACACACCAACTGGCGACCAACGCCCTTGACCATAACTAATTGTCGTCCCGAGGAATCATTTTTTCATATGAAAAAAACATTCCTTGGTGTGACGCACAAATTAAGACACACCACGGAATGCCTGCGACACATGTAGCGCTCCCCGGAGGTCATGACGCAAGGCCCAAGTGCCGTGACCCCATGTCCAGGTGACGTGCCCCAATGGCCGCGTTGTATTGACCCAGCAAATCCTGCACAGGTCATGCCGCTAAAGCGAATGCCTCAGCGGGTGTCTTCATTTCCAGCGCCTGATGGGGCCGCTGGTGGTTGTAGAACTGGATCCAGTCGCCAATGACACGGCTGGCATGTTGCAGGGTCTCAAAGCGGTGGCGGTGGATGCACTGCTCCTTCAGCGTGCGGATCATCCGCTCCACCAGCCCATTCTGTTGCGGGGTGTAGGGCGTGATGAACTCCTGCTTCAGGCCATAGCTCTTGACCAGTGCTGTATAGCTGCGGCTGGTGAAGACCAGGCCATTGTCCGAGCGCAGCAGGAAGGGCTCCTTCACGCGCCCCAGCGTGCCGAAGCGGGCGATCAGGGCCTGCTCCAGCGCACTTTCGGCGGTGCGGGATTTGCCGCTGCGGGAGACGTGCCAGCCCAGAAGCTCACGGCTGAAACAGTCGATCACCAACGCCAGCGTGGCCCAGCCATCTCGACCAGCCCAGACCCGACATAGATCCGTCGCCCAACGCTCGTTGGGTTGGGAGGCCCTGGAGCGTCGTGCTTCGATCCGCGGCCTGAAGCCCACCGGGCGCTTCCTAACCTGCCAGCCACGCAGCTGAAACACCCGCTGCACGGTGTTCTTGTTGAACCCCAGCAGATGCGCCACCGTCCGGTAGCCAAAGGACGGGTTGTCCTCAATCATGGCCTTGATCGGTTCGGCAAAGCGGGGCTGCACCTTCGGCGGAGCCTTCACCGAGTGGTAGTAGAAGGTGCGACGGGGCACTTCAAACCACCGGCACAGCTGACTGATCGAGACGACAACACCTTCTTCCTTGAGTCCCTGGCGGATCGTCTCGATCACTTCTCGTCCTCGCCCAGCAGGGACTGCAATTTTTTTCGGGCACGCAGCTCCAGCATCGCTTCCCCGTAGGCTTCCTGCAGGTGCTTGATCTGCTTCTCGTACTGCTCCCGGATGTCCAGCGGGTTGGCACGCAGCGCGTTCTCCATCCCACGCTTCGCCTCATCGATCCAGGTCTCGATCTCTGAAGGGGGCAGATCGTACGAACGGCTCGCCTCCGCCACCGTCGTCTTCCCTTGCAGGACTTCCATCACCAAGGCGCTCTTGCGCTTGGCCGTCCAACGCTTGATTTCGTCTTCCATCGCCGTACTCATGTGTCGTTCCTTTCAAGGTTAACACCTGTGCAGGGTTTTACTGGGTCAATACAGCGTCACGTGACAAAATCATTCCGTTATATGAGGAAGCAATTTTTTCATATGAAAAAATGATTTTTTGGACTGATGCAATGATCGGGGGAGAAGCTATTTAAGGCTGAGCGGCTGCAGTACCGGGGCGTGGACAGCATAAAAGACAATTCTTCCAGGCTGGATTTCTCTTGCAGATCAAGGGGCTGTGAAGGTTTTATGCTCCTGTAAAGGTGAGCCCTTGGGCAAAATGGCGTTCACGCTGCCTTCTCGGGAGGGCCACAAGGCGCACGCGATGCGCCATCTGGCGTCAAACCCATCGAATGGCATGTGCTGACCAACCGTGAAGCACCTACCCTGACCGACGTGATCGAATTGATCAACCTGTATCGCACGCAGGGAAATCGAGTGAGTTGTGTAGAAGAAAATGGCTTAAAGCTGGCAATTTTCTATATCGCTACGAATTGACGTCATCCATGCATGACAAGATGCATCAATCGGCGGCATCCGTAAGGAAACGAATTTCTGTTGTGATTTCGACCAGCACGCAACATGATTCGGCCAAACAGTTCCTGCTGGGACAACTATAGCAGCAAGCGTCTCAGAATTAGCAAAACGAGGGCGCACCACCTGAAGCCGTTGAGCCATACCACGGCAAAATTGCTCCTGCCGCATCTGAACCTCTGAAGATAACGTGGGCACTACACGATGGAGGTATGCTTGCTTCTGAACTGGCTCTAACACAATACCTGCTTGAGCATTGCGGGCCATAACCACAACACCATCGTTATCAGGAACCATAAGCATGGTAATACCCTGGTGAGTTTCTGCCCACATAGGGATAGACCGCGTAATAAATTGCATGCGAGCCTGCGCCTGCCAGACCTTATCGAGGTGCCCCCACAGCACACCGCCGCCAGTGAGTAGCGCCGCAGAAAAGACCACGAAGGCGGTAAAAAACCTCCAATACTGTGATTTCGTTAGCGGCCGCACTGGAGACATCAAAACGCCAACGACCAGCCCCAACCAGGCCACGGGTCCATAACTCAACCGTCCTCCTTCTCCGGTTGAACTCAGTGCCCCTACATTTAATAGAGTCGCCAATACCAGCCCTCCACTTGCACCTAAAAGCGCTAGTGTCAGGCGCCATTGCGGCATCGGTCGGGGAAAAGCGAGCAACATCAGCCCCACAAGGCAACAGACAAGATAAACCGGGGACAGTACGGGGGTTGCCTGCCCCAATGCCGTCCACCATGGCCCGAGAGATCGCAATGCATTCCATAACTTCACATAAAGAGGAATACCTACGGCATTCTCCGCATAGACCTGCCAAGCGTTACCAAACAGGTATGTCCGCCAAACCAAAAAAAAGAACACGACTAAAAAAGCGGCGGCAATAGCCAGGCGCTGATCGCGAGAAAGTGGCCCATTCCAGGCAACAGCCAGCAGCAACATCTGCAGTGGCAACACCGCAGCGGACTCTTTGAATCCAAGCGCAACAATTAGAAGCAGCGGCAGAAGATACGCTGACCCCAAAAATGATGAAGATTTATTTCCAGCCCAAAAATATATACCACAGAGTGAAAAAAGCGTTACCCAGCCATCGGAACGTGCAGACACCCAATAGACGCCTTCTGCTACGGACGGACAAAGTCCAAAAAAAACAGCGGCGAGTGGAGCGGACAATTTCGGGTCGCAATTGCAACTCTTTGCCAATCTCCTGACAACCAGCGCAATCAATAGCGTGTTCAATACATGAACAAAAAAATTGACACCGTACCAATTCGCATACACCGCATCGCCAATTACGTAATTAAGCGCAAGGCTCAGCATCATCATTGGACGGTAAAACGCCCCCAACGAGGGCACCGGCTCTGAAAAAAGCAGAAACGTATCCGACCAAAGACTCCCTTGCTGCGACTGAGCATAAACCCGATGCAAATTCGGGAAGTCGTCTCCATGCCAGAACCCATTGAAACCGGGGGCGTACATAACACCTACAACAAGACATGCAATAAAAATTGCAAATCCAGAACGCCCGCTCGACATCAAAAAAGACCATCCGCGGAAAAAACAAAACCTTAAAATCGAGGATGTGCTTTTTTCATTCATAGCTCATGTCGCCTCTGACTGCACTTTATTGCATACAACACTACAAAATTGCCTATCCACCCAAGAGAAAAAGAATACGCAATCGAAAATTACAGCAAGGTGATGAACACAAGCCGCTGACTTTCATCACCTCCGGGCAATCACGACTTGAAAAAATTCAGCACACTCCGCACAAGCCTATTAAACAACCTGAAGACAGAAGGGGCCTCCTCCACCGAGGTGGCCTCAAGACGCTTTTCCAGCATGGCGACTTTCTCGGTCAGTTGCCGGTTCTCGGCGTAAGTGCGGCTCCATTCCTGATAGACCGAATGGTGTCGATCCGCCACCAGACTGAGAGCAGGCACGATGGCCTCCAGCACACTGGCGTCCTTTGCACAGCACACCAGGTAATACAACTCGACCGGGTAGGCATCTACACCGTCCACCGCAAGCACGCGGGCCTCGACCGCGGGCCCTTCGAGAGACCACAGCATGGAATGAAAACAGGGGCGCTGGGCAAACCAGTGCTGAGCCGGAAAATGGGCATTCAGCAAGGCTCTTAGCTCGGGTCCATCGAGTTCCTTCACATGAAACTCGTTCTTGTAGCCGGTCCGATCGGTGTACTCGACCCGGTTCGGCGACGAGATGATGAACAGGCCGCCCGGCGCCAGGAGGCGTTCGACCTCGGCCATGAAGGCCTCGTGCTCGGTCATGTGCTCGATGGTTTCGAAGGATACGATCACGTCGAAACTGGCATCCGGCAAGGGAATCCTGGCGCAGCTGGCGCACAGGTATTTCAGGTTGGCGGCACTGCCATAGCGCTCGCCAGCATGCCTCACGGCATCTGAGGAAATATCAACACCGGTCACGCTGTTGGCCCACTCCGCCAACAGCGCACTGCCGTAGCCTTCACCACTGGCCACATCGAGAACCCGCTTGCCGGCCACGTGTTCCCGGGCAAAAAGATAGCGATGCCAATGCTCGTAGACCATCTCCCCTTCACAGGTCGGGAGAAAGCGCTCACCGGTAAATGTCAAAGCCATGAATCCAGATCCAAATAGATTGATTGAGACGGGAGCACGCCAGACCTCAGGCCTGTGGGCGGGGACCCCACCCACGAAAGAAAAAACGGTTCAGCGCAAAGCTCAGAGGCACAATCAACAGGCTGGCCAGTGGCCCTGCCAACCAGGGCGGGACTTCCCTACCGATGAATATCCCTAGCAGCCATTGCCCGAGTGCCCAGGACGGCACATAGACCAGCGGATACACCACCAGCCCCCATCGTGAGTGTCGGGTAGAAAAGGTGAAACGTCCGTTCATCCACCACGCAAGCCCAATGCCCGAGACGAAAGCCGTCGCAAAACCCGCCGCAGGAGGAATCCCCGCGGCAAGCAGGACCCAGTACAGCAAGGTCGTCGCCAGCGTATTGGCTACACCGACTAGCACAAAACGGAGCAACTCCGGACGAATTCCCATCCTGCTCACGCCACCTGACCCGCCCCAACCGTATCGAGAAACAGCTGGTAATCACGAATATAGTCGTCGGCGTCGTAGCAATGCGAAGCGAAGACTAGCAGGACCGCATCCGATGAATAACGATACTGCACGCCCCAAGTCATGGGCGGCAGGTAAAGCCCGAGTGTCGGATCATCCAAGGTGTATTCCTGGCGCAGACGGCCATCATCGGTCATGACTTGGCAACGGCCACTCACGCACAGCAGGAATTGCTCGCATTGCCGGTGAGCGTGCTCGCCGCGCACCTCCTGGCTTGGCACATTCATCACGATGAAGTAGCGCTGAGGTGTGAAGGGCAAGGAACTGCCGCACTCACCCACTGTCAGGTCGCCGCGCATGTCCTTGATCAGCGGCTGCCGAAAGAGCTGTACACCTCCGAAACGAGAGGAGGAGACCTGCGGCACCACGGCCCCCGGCGCCACCTGGCCTACCGTATCCACGTAGCCGACGATCCGTGCCGGATTACCGACCACGATGGCATTCGGCGGTACGGAGCGGGTAACCACCGCACCGGCTCCGACCATGGCGTTACGGCCTATCGTCACGCCTGGCAGGATTGTCGCATTGGCACCAATGGATGCCTTCTGCTCAACCCGGGTCTTCAGATATTCGGCTGGATAGCACTTGCTGCGAGGCATGCGATCATTGCAGAAAGTGGCGTTGGGACCGATGAAAACATCGTCGCCTAACTCGATGCCATCCCACAATTGCACACCGCACTTGATGGTGACGCGATCACCGATCAGCACCCGATTTTCAATGAAAACATGATCGCAGACGTTGCAGTCAGCCCCCAGACGGGCTCCGGGCAGAATGTGGGCAAAAGCCCACACCCGCGAGCCAGCACCAATCTGGCTGCTCTCGCACAGAGCCTGGGCATGCACGAAGACGTTGGTGGTCCCAAGTTCGCTCGCCTCACCGGCCATCATCACCCTTCCCGCTAAAATCATGCTGGGTCAACATCAACGCCAACGGCCGCTGCTTGCTGTTTTCGTAGGCACGCCACGCATAGGAGCCGATCAGCCCTAGCCCGAGGGCGTTGAGTCCCGCAAAAAAAGTCATCGCCACCATCAGGGCCGCATAGCCAGGCACCGGTACCCTGCCGGTCACCTTGGCCACCACCACCGCAAGCCCCAGAACCAGCGCCAGCACTAGCCCCAGCACCCCAACGCCGAGCAGGATGCGGATGGGCAGATCAGAAAAGGCGAAAAGGCTATCGGACAGGTAGGCCAGCTTGCCCCGAAAACTCCAGGCACTGGAGCCATAGACCCGGGCCAACCGGGTATAGCCGAGCACCTTGCGCCGATGCCCCAACCAGAACAACTGCCCCACCAGCGAGCTGCGTGCCTCCGGCAGCGCTACAAGGTGGGCGGCAAACCCACGGGTACAGCCGAACACATCGACACCACCCGGCGGAATTTCGGGGTTGATCAGGCGCCGGTAGAGCGACCAGAACAGTTGCGCCGGAATACGTTGGAGCCAGGGATCGTCTCTGCCCTCACGGCTGCCCACCACCACATCGGCATCCCCCGCAGCAAGGGTCTGGAAAAAGCGTTCGATCAGCTCGATCGGCTCCTGCAGATCGGCGGCCATCACGGCCAGGTAATCGCCTCGCGCCTGGCGCAGGCCCTCCCGGATGGCGGCAAAGGAACCGAAGTTACGCGCCAGCAGCAGCAACTGGCTCTGGAAGGACTGGCGAGACAGATTCTCCAGCAGGTATCCATAAGAGCCATCAGGACTGGCATCGACAACGATCACCAGCTCCAGCCGGCCGGCGAGACGCGAGGCCATCGCTGCAACCTGAGCGAGCAATTCCGGCAGTGACCCCTCGTTGCGATAAACCGGCACGATCAGGGAAAACAGGGGCCTCTCCGCCGGCATTACCAGACCTCCCGCAGAACGCTGGATACACGGCTCAGTTCCGTCACATCCAGAAAGGGATGACAAGGCAAGCTGAAGACTTCGGCGCAGGCGGCCTCGGTCACGGGCAAAGCCCCGGCTGCCGGCATGGCCAACAACCCGAGTTGCGAGACGCGTTCGATAAAACCGGACTGTAGATGGTCGGGAACGGGGTAGTGGATATCGGTCTGAATACCCTGCGCCAGCAGTGCCGCACGCACCCGGTCCCGCTCGGGATGGCGCAGAACAAACAAATGGGCGACATCCTCGGCATCCTCGGGACGCGAAATAGCGACAAAGCCCGGCACCCCCTCCAGTCCCTTCAAGTAGCTGGCCGCCACCCGACGCCGCGCCGCATTGGACTCAGGAAGGGCTGGTAGCAAAACGCGTAGAAAGGCCGCCTGCATTTCGTCAAGGCGGCTATTCATTCCTCCCGCCATCCGGACCTGATATTTCGGCTGCCAGCCATATTGACGCAACTGGCGCAGTTTGGCGGCCAGCCCCGCATCGGAACAGCATACGGCGCCGCCATCGCCGAGGGCACCAAGGTTCTTCGTCGGATAGAAGCTGAAACAGGCTACATCGCCCCATGCGCCGGCCTGTCGCCCGGCCCAGTTCGCCCCGTGAGCCTGGGCCGCATCTTCGACAACGGAAATACCGGCGGCCCGGCAGGCTGCCAGCACAGCCGGCATGGGGGCCATCTGTCCGTACAGATGGGTTACGATCAGCGCCCGCGTTCGCGGAGTGACGGCCGCAAAAATGGCTCCGCCATCCAGCAGCAGGGAATCGGGCTCGACATCCAGGAATATTGGCTGAGCCCCGAGAGCCAGAATCGCCTGCGTGCTGTATCCACCCGCATTGGCTACCGTCAGCACTTCGTCACCGGGGCCCACATCGAGCGCCCGCAGGGCCAATTGCAGGGCATCACTGCCACTGGCCACGCCAACACAATGCCCCACTCCGACATGCTCAGCCCAAGCCACCTCGAAGGCCTCCACTTCCGGGCCGAGAATCGTCCAGCCGCTGCGAATGACCCGAGCCGCAGCGGCATTCAGGGCGGCATCGAACATCCCGTACAACCCCTTCAGGCTGTTCATGGGAATTACGGGCAAAGCATCAGGAAGGAATTTGGTAGACGACATAACCATCGCCAGACTGGAATGCCGGCGTTAAGGGCAAGCGAGAATCATCGGGCAAAACATCGCCACGGCCGGGGGGAAACGGCCCCGCACTGTACCATCGAATGCCAGCGCGCCGGAACGCCTCGACCCGCTCGACAGCCGGCAACCCCCGAATGCGCAACCATTCGGCAGCCCGCTCGCGTACCGGGCCCGTACTTCGGGCATGCAAGTTGAAACCAATCCAGTAGGGAGCGCACTGGCTAAGGGCCGCCCATCGGAACTGAGGGTCAGCATCTGCATTCTGGCAAATGTCGCCGGCCCTGGCCTTCTTTCTGATGAAAGCCGCAGCCTCAACCATTCCCTTCGACAATGCCGGCGTCCCCGCGATACTTCCCGGGCCCCGCTGCACGCCCGGTCCGAAAGCAGCACCGGCGATGCAGCCGACTACAACGACCATCATCGTGCAAAGCACACCCGACCAACGCCGCTGAAGCATCCCACTGACAGAGTCCGGAAACAGGAAGGGACCGGTTGTCAGCCACCACATGGGAAGCACCCAGACCAGCGGACGGTGCTGCACTTCTTCCGGCGTCCCCGCTCCACCCCTATTATCGGGATCAAGGCCTAATGCAAACAGAAGGTAGCCGCCAATCAACAAGAGCATCCAGTAGCGCACCGGCCACGGGGCTCGCGGCCAGGCCAGGATGCCGACCAGCATCCACCCGAGCGTACCTGCCAAAATGACGAAGGGCGCCATCCATCCGGCGCGCAAGCCCGAAAGCCAACCAGCCTCTTGCAAATGCAACAAAGCAGGCCAGTATTCACGCCACCCACCGCCGCCAAGGCGCATCAGGGGAAGGCCTGGCAACGGCAGCCACAGAAGGATGACCAGTGCTACGATGGCCATTCCGCCCGTCAACATCCGGCGTCGCCCCCCCCCACCCGGCAGCGTGCCACCCCACCAGAAAAGGAGTAAGGGACCTGCCAACAAAATAATCTGGGCCTTGAAAAACATGGAAACAGCCAAGGCACCAGCCATTATTAGCAGTGTTCTTGAGGGAGCCACAGTGGCACACTGCCACTGCCCCGCCAGCCAACTCGTCAGGAGCAGCGCCGCAGCACAGCCATACAGGCTGCCGGGAGAAATCGTCTGCAGCCAATGCCAGCCCAGGAAGCGCTGACCGGACCCCAGCGCAGCTGCATCCGGCCAGAACAACATCAGGGGCAGCAGCACGGCCAGCCAGGGAAAATCCGGCCGAAGGCGGGCAACCCATTCAGAACCCGCAGCTACAAGCAGCAGCAGACCGAGCGGCCACCACAGAGTCAGAGCCAGACCCAGGCCACTCGCCCCAGTCAGGGACTCCAGCCAGGCGGGCAGACCGTAACTCAGGTAATGGTAAGGTGCCAGTGGCAGGCCGACACCGCGCAGGTCATGCACTGGGCGCACCGCACCCTGCGCCAGCATATCGATCAGTGCGCCATGAAAATACCAGTCCTGCCAGATTTTCTGCTGACCGCCAGTAGCAATGCTGACCGACGCGGTCCACGCACTTTCCCCCCAGAACAGAAGCGCGACAGATGCCAGAAACAGTAACAGGACAAGAGGAGCAGCTGACGATGCAGTATTGCAGAGGGCGGGGGCCGCTACATAACATCCCACACCCAGCACCGCAATCAAAATGGCGGCAACTACGACAGCCGGAACCCCGAGCAATCCAAGACCAGCCAGCACAGCGAGCAACAGCAGCACAGCCAGCACCCAGCCTCCGGCTAGACTGGAAAACCCTGCGCGCGCGCGCAGGGTTTCAGCCCAGAGAACACTGACGACAATGGGCAAAATCAGGCCTAAAGCCACATCCGGCGACCAGGCGACCAAACTCATCGCAAGTCCGAAAGCTCCGCCAAACAGCAGGGCCAGCCCCTGCGAACCCAACCTGCCCCGCTCCGCCCACCATTTAACATGGGCGATGAGAGAACTCAAATGGCGTTCCATCGATGCGGCAACCGACACACACCGAGCTCACGACTTTCCCCGATCACCGTCAGCTCGCCAATCAGCTCATCAAAAAGACGATACCCCTCGGGATCCAGCGCGTGCCCCTTGACCCTGTATTCACCCGGCAGTAACGAAAGCTCAGGTACCTCGAATTCAAATTCGTACTCCTGTGCGCCGACGCGAGCCAGAACATGACCATCCATCTCGGAGGAAACACCATAAATCGGCATGCCATCTTTGCGGACGAATCCGACCAACGCAGTCGGCACGCGTCCGTCCGGCGAAAATACCCGGCCACCGATTCGCAGCGACGCACCAACCGGCACAGTCACCCCCTCCTGACTGGGAAAGCCGTTCAGCGACATGGAAAGCAACGCATAGGTGCCGCTTGATATGGCCATCGCGTGATCCTGCGCCTTCGGCGTACTCTTTGAGTCATGCCAGGCTAGATACTCCCGCGTCACGCGGTGCGAGTCTCCATAGGCCTGCAGGCGGCCGTCATGAATCCATGCAGCCTTCTGGCAGAGCTTTTGAATGTGGAACATGCTGTGAGCACACAGCAGCAACGTGCCGCCACTCGAGAGGTAGTTTTCCATCCACGCAATGCATTTGCGCTGAAAGGACTCATCTCCAACAGCCAGCACTTCGTCGGTGATCAGGATGTCCGGACTGACCGTTGTCGCAACGGCAAAGCCGAGACGCACGATCATGCCGGAAGAGTAATGCTTGATCGGCTGATCCACATGCTCGCCGATATCGGCAAAAGCCAGAATGTCGTCTAGCCGTTCCCGTGTCTCACGCTCACTCAACCCCATCAACGCGGTCGCCAGAAATACATTCTGGCGACCGGTGTACTCCGGGTGAAAACCCGCCCCGAGCTCTAGCAAGGCACTGATGCGTCCCCGAAGCTGCAACGCTCCTGCAGTTGGCTTGACTACGCCGGCAATAATCTTCAGAAGCGTCGACTTGCCCGCCCCATTCATTCCGATCAGCCCCAACGATTCTCCGCGGCGTACTTCAAGACTGATGTCCGTGAGTGCGTCATAACGCTCGGCAAAAGGCTGGCGGCGCAGCAGGGAATACAAGGTACGAATACGACCGGCGGCTGAATTTGCAATCGGATACGATTTGCCGATACCCGACAGGCTGATCAGCGGGGCTTCAACAGGATTCCCGCTCATCAGATGAAATCCTCGAAATAGTCGGAGAGACGCCGAAACAGCAGCACTGCTGCGAACACGGCACCTGCACCGCCAATGATAAAAAGGGAAAGCTGCCCGAAAGCTGCGAGATTGCCGTGCATCAAGCCAGCACGGATGGGCTCGAGCAGATGCACGAGCGGGTTGAAAGCAACGATCCAGCGCACCGACTCTGGCACCTGAGTCGTGGGATACAGAATCGGCGTGACATAAAACATGATCATCAGCGCCGGGCCCAGCATGTGGTCGATGTCCTTCAGAAAAACCTGAAAGGATGCCGTCACCAAAGCTATGGCCGAAGCCAGCAGCAACAGCGCCAGCCAGCCCATCAGCACTACCGGCAGCCCGGAAAACCGGAACGGCTCGCCAGCGATGGCCAGGGCACAGATGACCACCATAAACCCCACGAAATGAATGAAGAAGGTGGCGCCAATGGACGCGAACACCAGCAATTCATGGGGAAAATGCACTTTCTTGACCAGGCCGGAGTTACCCACGACCGCATGGGTCGCCCTCTGCACCCCTTCCTGGAAGGCCATCCACGGCCACAGGGCACAGGCCACAAATGCAACGAAACTGTGCTCGCCCAACTCGGGAAACCCGACCTTGAAGACCTTTCGAAAGACGAATCCGTAGATCATCAACAAAAGCACGGGTTGACCGAGCGCCCACAATCCGCCGGCAATCGTTCCGGAATAGCGGCTGGTGACCTCGCGCCGGACAAAGGTGAGGAACAACCAGCGCTGCTGCCAAAGTTCGGTCAGGATGTTCATTGAATCCGTCCGGCACTCGCAGGCATCATGAAAATGTGCGTGTTACTTGCTTACTGCGCGCCGTACGGCGTCCGCGTCAATCTTGATCGCGGCAGGATCGCGTAGCGGATCAGCGATTTTCTTGCGGACCTCACCTCGCATGCGATTGCGGACACTTTCCATGAGGGCATCTTTCACCTCGTCAAAGGGGCGCAACACCGGCGCCTGGCGCTCTTCGAAACGAATGATGTGCAACCCGAAGTTGGTCTCCACGATCCCGGAAAGCTCTCCGGGCTTCTTCATGGCGAAGGCGACCGCCTCGAACTCGGGCACCATCGCGCCCTTCGGCTTCATGCCGAGATCACCGCCCCGCCTGCCTGAGCCGGGATCATCGGAATACTTCTGGGCAAGCTCTTCGAAGGACTCACCATTGCGCAGCTTTTCGAGCACGGACTCGGCCAACGCGCGGGAGGCTGTCCGATCACTGCCGCAAGCCCGGAAAAGAATGTGGCGTGCACGCACTTCTTCAGGCTTGGTAAATTTTTCGGGAAATGCCTTGTACTCATCGCGGGCGATGGCTTCGATCTGACTCTCTGACACGGTCTTGGACTCGGCCTGCTCCATGTAGATCTCGTACAAGGCACGTTCTTCCGCCAACTTGAGGCGATCAAGGATATCCTTGCGGGTCACCAGGCCCTCTTCGCGGGCTTTGTTCGCCACCAGGCGACGCAGCATGATGTCGGCAGCCATCCGCTCAGCCGAGGGAGAGTCAGGCTCGCGCATACGCTTCAGCAACTCGGGCGATCGCCCTGCCATGTCGGCCTGCAAATCGGCAGAACTCACGGTGACCTTGGCATGAGTCACGACAACTTCATCGGCCGCACAAACCGATTGGCTGGAGACAAGCGTTACAAAAAAGGGAACGAGGTACAGAGTCGACAACTTCAACGTAATCACCCCAATGGAGAAAATCGGAAAAACAGTATTCGTTCAAACAATGGACATCCGAATCAATGGGAAGCCCTTTGCTAAAAACGACAAAGGCGGGCTATGCCCGCCTTTGTCGTTTGAAGAACCTTCCCAGAAACGCAGAAGGTTTTCAGTCCAGCTAGATTACGGAGCGGTGTTCCACTTCAGCGGCAGCACTTGACCGTAGTTGGTACCGGCGGCACCACCAGCGCTCGCATTGAACACATTCACGGCGGTGAAGCCGATCACCGGCAGTGCTTGAACGCCTGCAGTAGTGCTCAAACGAACCAGACCGTCGTTGTAAGCAAAGGTGTAGTCCTGAGCGGTAATCTCAGCGCCCAGAGCGCCAGTCTTACCAGCACCGTTGTTAATCGAAACCACGGAGACTTCGCCAATCAGGGTCCAAGTGGCAGAACCTTGCGGGTTCGGGGAGATCACGATGTTGTTTTCAGCAGAGACGGTACGCTCTTCGCGATCATAGACGCTAGGGGCGCCAACAGTAACGGAGTTGGTATCAGCATCCAAGCTGCTGTAGACACCGGTAGCACCGTCGACAGTCGCGAGAGTGCGCAGCGGATCGGTAGCAGCGGTCGGGGTGTCGGTCCAGGTGTAGTAGTAACGACGGGTCGGCTGGGACAGAACCACATCGGTAGAGGCCAGGATGGAATCATCGGTGGCGTACTCGGTCACGACAGAACCCTTGGCCAGAGCAGTTTGCAGTTCGGCCAGTTGTGCAGCGGCGTTAGCAGTTCCGTACGGAGTCGACAAGTCAGGCAGGTCGAACTCGTACATCTTTACGTTGCCGGTAGCAGGGTCGAACACGCTATCGGCGGTCTGAGCAGAAGCAAACGCGGGGGAGACGGAACCAAAAGAAAGCGTACCAGTGGTCAGGTTAGCCTGACGGGAGTAGCGAACCGGGACGACAAGCGACGGCAGACCAGTAACACCGTCAATCTGGTTCAGGGCAGTTGCCGGAACGGTGAAGGCCTTGGAGTTTGCAACGTTGATAATGGTCGCAAAGGAGGTCAGGCCGGTCTTCGGATTGGTCAGCTTACCAGTCAGGTCGTTCGGAGCGGCGACATCGCCAATCAGAACAGCCGTGGTGCAAGGAGCAACGCCATTGACGTGCTTGGTAGCCACGTACAGCGAGTCAGGAACGGCGGAAACGGGGATATCGCCCATGTTGATAATTTCAACATAGCCTTCACGGGTGCCTTGGGCCTTGTTGGCATCCAGCAGACGGGCGGTCACAAATTTCTGATTCAAATCAGCTTTGGCCGGCAGCGTGCAGGAATTGTCGTTCGTCGTCAGGCGCGCAACGTTACCATCCAGGGTCACAGCAGCGGTCCACACGTCAGCCGGGGACAGGAAGACCTGGAAGTCAAAGACGTCGTCAGAGAACTGAGCGCCGCGGAAACGAACCTTGACAGCCTTGCCGTTCAGTTCGTCGGTGTTGGCGATGCTGATCAGGGTGGTATTGCCATTCTGAACGGTGTAGTACGGCAGAATGTTGATTTGACCAACACCGTTCTGGGCAACGGTCATCGCTGCGTTCGAAACGCCGGACAGAGCACCCAGAGTAGCGGCAACACCAACAGCAAGAAGACTTTTCTTCATACAAGAACTCCTAAATAGCTTAAAAATGAACGCAACGTAATCAAGTCTTACGCTGAATGAGACATTAGCACAGACAGCAATTTTTTTGAACAACTCACCAGCACAATGCAGCAATGTTTTGTTGCATCAAAACAACAAAATCTTACACAAGTCAACCATTCGTCGAAACATCATGCTGCAAAGCAACAAATTTTAAAACTAGAACCGCTCGTAGCGCCACCAGTCACCACTCTCAAGAACCCATCGGTCCTCAAGATCAGTAAAAGTTTCCGGATATCCCCGCTGCAGCGGTGCAAACCCGACACGGACGGTTACCTCGCATGTCAGATCCCTGCACCTTGCATTAACGACCTCGGCGCTCTTAAGTTTAACCGGCCCTGCGGATCTTGCCCTAAAGCCGAACAAATCCACCGCTTTACGGTACGCAGGCGTCGAGTAACTATAGGCCTTTTCCCAATTTCCAGCAATCAAGGCATCCCACCGGGCCTGGGCTCTTTCCCGGACTTCAAGCTCCGGCGCCTTTGGTGCAAAAGCCGCACACCCTGCAAGCATGAGCATGCTGGCAGCCGCCATCGTAGCCCACCGCGCACGGCTGAGGGCGCGGCCAGAAATCACGTTGCGCAGAAAAAAAGCATCTTGCATCATCACACTCACGGCACTTTCGAAAGATGAAAATCGTTTCACGACTCGCGCTTATGCAGAGTCACTTCACTCAGCGCTTGGGCGACAGCAAAGGCTTCAGCCCGTACATTTTGGACTTCAACTCGGCACCGACTTCGCGCACATCCTGCTCCGTACGAACAACCTTGGGCGTGATCATGACAAGCAACTCTGTTCGGGTCTTACTGAGTGTAGTGGTCGAAAACAAGGCCCCCAGCACAGGAATATCCTGCAGCAACGGGATGCCCTGCTTTCCATCGCCCTTATTATCCCGAATCAAACCACCGAGAACAATCGTTTCTCCCGAACGAACCGCAACCTTGCTAGCGATCATCCGCTGCAGAAAAGTACGCTGCCCCGTCGCGGAATCCACGCTTCCAACATCAGAAATGCTTTGATTGATCTGCATGGTGATCAAGTTACCCGCATTGACCGAGGGAATCACCGAAAGCAGCACACCGGTATCCTTGTACTGGATGGAGGACGTGCTCACACCGCCATCGGTCAAGGTGGTCGACGACCTGATAGGCTGCTGATCCCCCACCTGAATCGATGCAGTCTGATTATCCAGGACCATCACGGACGGCGATGAGATTACGTTCACCAACTGCTTGTCGGCCATCGCGTTAAGCACGGCCCGTACCGCACCAAGCGGGTTGGTAACCGTATAGGAAAATCCCTGCTGTGCAGCGTCGATGGCACCCGTCGTCGAGTTACTGAGCACACCAACCCCACTCCAGCCACTACGCCCTACACCACCCTGAAAATACCATTGCAAGCCGTACTTGGTTTCGTCGGTCAGGGTCACCTCAACAATGCTCGCCTCAATGAGAACCTGGTTGGGGGTGATGTCGAGCTGCCTGAGCGCAGCCTCGATCCGCTTATAATCGCGCTTCGGCGCATGAATCAGCAAGGCGTTGTTGTTGTTGTCCGAAACGACACGAATGTCCTTGCCCAGACTGACCTGCGTGACCGAAGAAGGATTAATCTGCCCCTGACCGGCTCGAGTACCGGCCCCCGCGCTCATGGAACCGAAGCCCCCCGCACCAAAAGCGCTTGAACCCGTACCAAAACCGGCAGTCGCCTGGGTTGTGGCGACCAGACCGGGAGCAACCCCTGTCGTGGACTGACCTGAGGTGGTGGTAGGCTGTGGCGCATAAAGCCCGTTCAACAAATTAGCAAGATGCTGAGCCGACCCGTTCTGAACCGGATACACGTAAAGCTGAGCCTCCCCATCGGAGTCCATCGGTTTGTCGAGCCGCTCGATCCAGACCTTCGCTTGATCAAGCATGTGGGCACGCGGCGTGATGACAAGCAGAGCATTCAGCCGCTCAATCCCGAGCACACGCACCAATCCACCCAGCGGCCCCGCCAGTCGAATTGCAGGCACGGCACTCGCATCGTCCGTCTTTGTGGCAGATCCGCCGGCGGCACCGGCAGCCGCCGTCAGCCCCTTGGCAGCAGACTCGCCACTCGCGAACAAAGAGCGCAAGGCCGCCTCGATTTCTTTGACCGATGTGTGCTCAAGCGGAAAAAGACCCACCGACATCCCCTTGAGCAAGTCCACATCAAAGGTAGAGACAATCTCCAGCCAGCCTTCAATCTGATTGCGGGAGCCCGCCAGAACGAGCAAATTGCGCAACAGATCCACCCGGACAAAAGCTTCCGGACCTGCCACGGGACGCAGGATGTCAGCCATCTCGGCCGCTCCGATGTTTTGCAGCGGGATGATCACGCTGCCATACCCTGCAGCGCCCGAATCCGCTCTTCGCAGGATCGGCACCGCACTTTTCATCACATCCGCCTTGCCGATACGGTAGCGACCGTTCACATCGGGAACCATGACAATCCCGTTATTCAGAAGCAGCGACTCGATGATGGTCAGGAGCTGGTCTCGGGGAACCGGATTCTGCGTATGCAGCGTGATGTCACCCGAAAGCGGCGGCACGATTGCGTAATCAAGCTTCAGAAGATCGCCCAGGACAGCATGAAGCACTTCCGTTACCGGGGCCTGCTCGAAACGCAGCGCGACGCCGGTTTCGTCTACGGCAACCATATTCCGTGCAGCCGGAAGCTTGACCACCTGATCATTCCCCTTGATCAGCACAGGATTAGATCGCTTGGTTTTGGCAGCAGAAAGCGCACTGCCAGCCGGCCCGGTATCAGGAACAGTGGCAGGCGCAACAGAGCCCTCCGCACGATAGACATCAACCGGAGCACCAACATCCATAGAGGTGCGGCCTGCGGCGTCCGCGGAGAGCGAACCGGGCAATGCCGGTGGCGTTGCTCCGGGTATACCCTGAGCCAAGGCAGCTTGACAGAGCAGAGCCAGAGACACCATTAAAGCAACAGATTGCAGCCGTTTCATCCTTAGGGAACCCATTTATTGATCACTGCGGAGGGCGCTTGTTCCCACGCGAAAGCAGGGCCGCCTTCCGAGCCCGGCGATCTGCGATCGCCTCTTCCACTGTTCTCGATTTTCCGTCGTTCCCGACAATTCTAGGCATGCCGTCAGCGACGGCGGCAACGCCCTGGACAGCAAGGCTGGAGCTCCCTTGTGCGGCATGCTTGAGCACTAGTGTCCGCACATCACCAGAAGCACTTTTGAAGCGTGCCGAAAAACCTTCTATACCTTCAAGAACCCAGCCACCAAGGGGTTCGCCGAGCCCCACCCGCCGGAACTTGCCACCTGTCAGCGCAATCACACCACCACGCCCGACACCATCTATCAAGCCAACCAGCCGGATATCCGCCAAAGGATCCGGCTCTTTTTCCTCACCCTTCTTGGGCTCCGGAGGCGGAGGCGGAGGTGGTCGCCGGCTCGCCCAAAACAACGGGCGCTCGCTCGTACTGTTGAACTGGACAAGATCGTTTTGCGGCGGCACCACTTTGAACATCAACAGGGAATCAGCGCTCGGAACAACAGCAGCAGGCGCACGCCATTGCACACTTTTGACATCGTAATCCTCATCCAGCCACAGGGCCGCCAAACAGCCGAGCAAAGCCAGATCCAGAAAGAGCATCGGAAGCCATGATTTGAACCTCATGGTTGCACGCGAAGAGATACAACGACCATGGTCACAGACACCTGCTGGGGCAGCTTCACATCCCCCTTGTCAATGGCACGAACGCTGAGCGAATCCACAAACAGTGCCGGCGCACCTCCCGTCATCGCGGCAAGGGTCGCCTGCAGACTCTGCAGCGCCCCTTCCAGCGTCAAAGAGACAGGAATTTGTTCAAGACCATTCTCAACTCGCACGGAAAGCACCTGACTGCTCACGATAGTCATGCCCCCCAGCTCTGCCGCCTGACGGGCCCGCTGCTGCACATCATTGCCAGCCTTGCCCACATCCTGATCGGACGGATACGACCAGCGCCGCAGGCCGGCATAGGCATCGATCACAGCCTTCTTAAGTGGGGCGTCTGCCATCTGCAAACCAAGCAACCGAGCATAGCGGGGCTCTATATTCTGCAGTGCGACCTCTGCCTGAAGATAGCGCTCCCAGCCGTACCAGGCAGCTGCCGCAAGCGACGCAAGAACGATGCAGAAGGCCCCGCCAACACTGATGAGAGCCCTGTAGCGAATCAGGCTCATTGGACCTTTTCCGCGCGATTGATCTTGAACTCGATGGTGAAATACTCCTTGCCGCTCCCCTGCACCCTCGTAGTCGCCGAAGGGGCCTTGACCTCCTGATAACCAGGCTGAGCACCGAGAAGGTCAAGTAACTTGGCCGCATTCGCTGCCTGACCAGAGAGACGGACGATATTTCCCTTGAACTCGAGCGTATTCACCAACACGTCATCCGGCAACAGCAGAGACAGCTCATCAAGGGTCAGCAGTGGATTAGCGTAATTAGCGACAAAACCGTTGACCCGCTCAAGATCCAAATTCAGCTTCACTAGATCTGCGCGCAAACGCACCTGAGGCGCAGCGTTATTGACAAGCCTCTGATTACGCGTATTGGCATCAATTACCTGCGCCCTCAACTGCAAGAGTGGCGTCAAGGTAATGGCTGCCGTCAAAATCAGTCCGAGGGCCAGCAGGAAGAAGAAAAGCCAGCGAGCACGCCATCCCAAGCTCTTGCGATCAGACTCGCCAAAGCCGCGAATTATAATTGGCTGAAGTCCGCCGGCCCATACCTCCGGCTGGCCGGCAGTCTCTCCCAAACCCAAGGCAGCCAAACGCTTCTGAATCTGGGAGCGCGAGGCGAGCACCGACTCGATACGGAGTTGATCACCGTCGGTAACGCCTCGTCGAGAGAAGCCCCAAACCAGGTCGTTCTCAGGAAAGGGACTAGCGCTACGCGCATCAAGGGCAACAGCCGCGCCAAGATCTGCCTCACTCAAACGCGGCAGCACCTGAAATCGGCGCAAAACCAAATCCTCAGGCAACTCAATCGCCAACAGATCGACTTTCCCCTTGAAATCAACCACATCAGCAGAAACGCCAAGTCGTACGCTTTCGCCCCCGTCAGCACTAATCACGCGGACGGGCTGACGTGGACTCATCCATCGAAAGACTGGCCAGAAAGCAGCCTCGGCCCATCCTTCCTGAACGAAGCGGGCGAGCGCAGCCAGATCAAGCCCGAACAGGTTGTAACGACTCTTCTTGGTTGTCATTCAGCGGGGCATTGCAGCAATATCGGCGACCACACCAAACGACCGTTCGGCGCGCAACACCCGCCAAGGCAGACGAATAGATGCCGTTGAGTTAGCATCCACAATCTGAGAGCACACAAGAAAGCGCTCTCCACCAACGGGCACAAAAGCCTTTAGCCGAAATCGCAACGAGGAGGATTGGTCGATGAATTCCTGCATCAAACTGGTGGTATCAACTTGGCCTTGCCCCGAGTCTCGCACAGTAGAAAACCTATCCGCGATAGCGGTGTTTCCTTGGGCAAGCACGCGCAAGACTTCAAAGGGCGCAGCAAGAGGATTGGTGCGTGCCGAACCACCATCGACAGTTATCAAGTTTTTAATTTTATCATAGGTTTCAAAGTCCACTCCAAGCACCTGAAGAAGATCTTCAGTGGCCTCGAACGGCCCTCCACGGGCCCTGAAAGCCACGCCAGCTGCTATATATTCGGGACTTTCGGCGCCTTGAGGGAGTGCCCTGGCATCGGGATCGCGCCAGTCAATAACTCGCTGAGCCAGTGCCTGCGCTCTTGCCGGATCAAGCCCGGCGCCATGCACAAAGAGTGCCGCCAGCAGGGGCTCGGACGCAGCGTTGATAGAAATCAGACCGTTCAATGGCGTCACGACAACCCTGACCCCCTCCCCGTCAAACATGAGATCGAGGGTACGCTGCCGTGAAAACACCTTGGCGTCCGACACAATCTCGCGCAGGGCGAGCTGGATTGCGGCATCGCCGCGCGCCTCTGCCACAGCTGATTCACGCCCAGCTGTCACCGTCCGCAGTTCGGTACGGGCCTGATATACCAAGGCGGACACCAGCAGCATCAGTGCGCTGATCATCCACAACACGGCAATCAGTGCATAGGCACGCTGCCGCCGAAGCCTCGAGGACTCTCTCATCACCTTACCCCGGCCCATTCACGATCCGAACCCCGGTACCATCTGGCATCAAACTGCGCACCGGAAAGACCAGCAATGGCCACTCCGCGCCACCTGCGACAATGGACAGCCGAACCCGCGCCAGCTTGCGCGGCTCGGCGGTATTGCGCCACTCGGCAAGCCACTCGCCCGCGCCCTCCAGCTGATAGAGAAGCGAAAAACCTTCAAGCCGATCCACCAGGATCCGCTGCTCGGCCAGAGACCAGTCCGGCAGCACCTCAAGGCCGGCGAAGGGTAGATAAGACAGCATCAGCGCACTCCCGCCCTCAGTGGCTCCCACCACGTAAAGCCGGAAATGGTACAGCCCCCCCACGCCATGTCGGGCAGGCATCACACCAACCCACTGCACACTGTCGGGACGACCGAGAAAAGTGCTTTCCTCGGGAGTACCAACCTTTGCCAGACGCGGGCGAAGCACCGCAACGCCCAGAATATCGTCGAGAAACCCCGAAATGACACGCCGCTGATCAACCAGCACCAAGCGCTTGTCGAGTTTCTCCTCAGTGATACCGAAGGAACGCATGGCCGTGAGCAAACCCACCATGATGATCGCTACGATCACCAGCGAAATGATCAGCTCGATGATGGTGAAGCCCAGCTGGCGCCGGGACCGCTTGCCCTTCACCGGGGCGCTCCGGGCGAGGGCTTGAGCTGAGGAAGAAGCGTAGACAACATCAGGGACTGGGGACGCTCCTCGTTGCCGAAAACCACTTCGACATCGACCCGGTGAAGGGGCACAGCGGGGCCTGGCGAGGCGGGAAGCGGATAGGCGGCAGACTTTACCTGCCAGCGCAGGCCACCATCCACGCCATCAAGAAACAATCCCGACTCGGGCACCCCGTCGTACATCGCCAACACCGACCGGGCGGTGCGAACGGCACGCTCATAGCGCTCGGCATCGGCAACCGCCCTGACGCTGCCACCGCTGGTTCGGTAAAGCACCGCCAGGGAGAGTGCCATGATGGCAAAGGCAACGAGCACCTCCAGCAGGGAAAAACCCCGCTGGAGCTGCGAACGGCGAATATTCATCGGGAGATCGGCTCTTGGGTAACGCTACCGAGTAACCAGTCAACGCGCAGGCGCACACCGTCACCCGAACGTTTGAAGACGTCCACGCTTCCACCCGTGGCTCCACCTCCAGGATAGAAGCGGATGCTCCCCCCCCCTTGCCCCGCTTCGACGCCTGCCACGATCAGACGTACCTGGACTGACTCGGGCAAGGCGTAATCCACTTTGCCTTGCGGTCCGAAAACCCGCTTTTCCATATCAACAAAGAAGGCCGCGCTCTGCCCCGTCTGCGTCGCCAGTTGGCGTGTAGCCGTCATGCCAGCGAGCATGTGCCGAACAGTGCTGCGGTAGTGGGATGTTTCCATGAGCTTGCCGAAGGCGACTGGCGCCAGCCCCAGCAGAAGCGCGATAACAGCAAAGGCGACGATCAGTTCGAGAAGGGTGAAACCGGCGAAGGCCCTGCGTGCCTTCGGAATGCCCGGCCTGAAGGCCGGGCCGGCACCACTACTTGCCATTACGGATGTCTGAATTCTCACCCTCGCCACCCGGAGAACCGTCCGCACCCAGCGAGATGATCTCCACATCGGCACCATTCTGCGAGCGCTTGTACTTGTAGGGGTTGCTCCACGGATCAAGAGGTACAGTACCGCCCTTTAGGTACGGACCGTCCCAGCCATTGGCCGACGCGGGCTTCTTCACCAGCGCGTCGAGCCCTTCTTCGTCAGTCGGAAAACGCCCGACACTAAGCTTGAAAAGCTCAAGCGACTTCTCCAGATCGCTGATCTGGACCCCTGCGGTCTTAGTTTTGGCACCACCCAGTTGGCCCAGCATTTTGGGGCCGACGAGGCCAACCAGCAGGGTCAGAATCGCCAGCACGACCAGCAACTCGACCAGCGTGAAGCCGGCCGCACGGGCCGGACGTGAAGAACGGGAAAGGTACAGCATGGGGACTCCGAATCTTGGTTTGAAAAGTACTACACCGCCAGATCGTTGACAGACAGAATGCCCATCAGGATCGAGACGATAATCCCGGCGATCATCATGCCGAGCGTCAGAATAAGCAAGGGCTCAAGGAGCGTCAGCCCACGCTTGATACTGGTCTCAACCTCCCGATCGAGGATCCGCGACAGCTCCAGCATCATACTGTCGAGGCGCCCAGTTTCCTCGCCAACGCGCACGAGGTTGATCGCCATTGGCTCAAAAAAACCTGTTTTATAAAGAGCGTCGGTCATTCGGCCACCGCCTTTCATGGCCGGAGCGATGCGCTCGAAAGCGCTGCGGACGTGCACATTACCCACGGTTTCGGTGGCGATGTTGAGTGCAGAGATAACGGGTACACCATTGCCGAGCAAGGTACCCAGGGAGCGTGTAAAGCGGGTGATCTCGTATTTGAGGAAAATCCGGCCAAACACAGGCAGACGCAAAGCCTTTCCCTGCCACCACAAACGGCCGGCCGGTGAAGAGAACCACTTGCTCAGCGCCGCTCCGAGCAAGAAAACGCCCACCCCGAGCAACAATCCGTAGTCGGTAAAAAAGTGACCGGTTGCAACCACGATCCGCGTGGGCGTGGGCAACGCATCACCCATGTCCTTGAAGAGGGTTTCAAACTGGGGAACAACAAAACCGAGCATGGCAACCACGGAAATAACCGCCACCAGCAACAGAATGGCGGGGTAGATCATCGCCGAGATGACACTTTCGCGGAGGGCGCGAATGCGCTCGAGATGCTCCACAAGCCGGGTCAGCACCTCGCTCAATTGGCCACCGATTTCGCCCGAGCGGACCATATTGATGTAAAAATCACCAAAAAAGATCCGGTGCGGTGCGATCGCGCGACTAAGCGGCGCCCCGCCCTTGACTGCAGCGAGCACCCCCTCGAGCAGACTGCCCACCGACACCTTGTGACTCATTCCGACTAGGACCTTGAGCGCCCGGTCAAGAGACAATCCGGCCCGCAGCATGATCGCCAACTCGGAGGTAAACGCGAGCAGATCTGCTTGGGTTGGCTTGCCCTTCCCCGGTGGGCGGGATGCAGGTACGGCAATACCACCGATGGCCGCAGGCTCGACGCTCCCGGCTGTGGCCAGAGAAATGCGCAAGGGCGTCAGCCCACGGGATCTCAGACTGCGCAGCACTGCATCTTCGGACAGCGCCTCGACGACGCCGTCCTTGCGGGCACCCTGGGCATCGACGGCCTGATAACCGTACTCAGGCATTGCTTTGATCCTGCGTCACATGCAGCACCTCCTCAAGACTCGTCTCGCCCAGAGCGACCTTGCGCAAGCCATCCTCGTAGAGGGTAAACATGCCCGACTTACGTGCTGTTTCATGCAAGGCGGTAGCATCTGCACCGGAGATGATGGCTTTGTGCATGCTCTCGCCCAGAACAAAGAGTTCATGGATGCCGGTACGGCCGACATAGCCGGTCTGGCGGCAGGCGGGGCAGCCCTGCGGGTTAAAAACCCGGTAGCTCCCTGGCGGCATGAAACGCTTCAGGCCACTGCGCTGCAAGACCTGCTCGTCGAGATCGACTGGCACTTTGCAGGCCTCGCACAACTTGCGGACCAGACGCTGTGCCAACACGCCATTCACAGCGGAAGTAATGAGATAACGCTCCAGCCCCATATCCTGCAAACGTATCACCGCACCTGCAGCCGTGTTGGTGTGCAGAGTGGACAGCACAAGGTGACCAGTCAGGGCCGACTGCACGGCAATCTGCGCCGTTTCCCCATCACGCATTTCGCCGATCATGATGATGTCAGGATCCTGCCGGAGGATGGCCCGCAACGCGCTGGCAAAGCTGAGTCCGATCTGGGGGTGAACCTGAATCTGGTTAATGCCACCGAGCTGATACTCGACCGGGTCTTCCACGGTGATGATTTTGGTGGCCTGGGCATCGAGTTTACTGAGGGCAGCGTAGAGCGTGGTGGTCTTGCCCGAGCCGGTCGGGCCAGTCACCAGCAGAATACCGTGAGGCCGCAGCAGGAGTGACTCGAACGCCTCCAGAGTGTCCTTGCTGAAGCCCATCTGGTGCAGACTGAATCGGATGCTGGCACGGTCGAGCACACGCATTACCACGCTCTCGCCGTGCACTGTCGGCACAGTGGAAACCCGCAGATCCAGCTCTCGCCCCTTGATGCGCAAGTTGATGCGGCCATCCTGTGGCAGACGACGTTCGGCGATGTTCAGGTGAGCCAGCAGCTTGATCCGTGAAACGACCGCGGCGGCCATGGCCGGAGCAACGGACTCGCCCATCTGAATTACCCCGTCGACCCGATAACGCACGTGCAGACCATCATCGAAGGGCTCGAGATGAATATCCGAGGCCCTCAGGTCGATGACCCGGGCAACGATATGGTTCACCAGACGAATCACTGGCGCTTCGCTGGCCAGATCCTTCAGATGCTCGATAAAGTCGCCGCCGGTGTCAAATCCATCACCGTCATCGCTCGCCTCGCCATCCTCGGACGGAGCCTCCAGCAACCCCTTCAGGGCCGTTTCTATTTCATTCTCAAGCCCCAGCGCAACCCGGATTTCCAGCCCGGTGGCGAGACGCAAGGCCTTGACGACAAAAGCGTTCTGCGGCTCGGCGCAAACCACGGTCAGCACCCCGTCCTGCTCGGCGAGAGGCAACACCCGGTGAGAGACCAGAAAATCGGGGGCCACCCCTTCCGGCAACGGCAACTCGCCAGGAAACGCGTCAGCCACAATCAGCGGCACCCCCAACTGACGCGACAGCGCACGCGCAACATCCAGGTCGGACACAACCCCCAGCCGGATGAGCACAGACCCGAGCATGCCCCCCATTTCCACCTGGGCCGACAGTGCGCGTTCAAGATCCCGCGCACCAAGCTTGCCGTCGGCAACCAGCATGTCACCCAGCATCACGTGCGGAGCTTCGTCGAAGGAGATTTGCTGTTCAAGCATGGGCACCGCCAGTTTGATGGCGTTGAAGCGCCGAAAAAAAACCGCTCACTGCCCGTCGGCCTTGCTGCGAGTTGCGGCCTTCGCAGAATCCAGCATCTGGCGAATGGTGACTCTCAGTTTGGTGGCGTCCGGTTTTTTATCCACGATGACACTCGCCCGCTCCAGCAGCGGCAGTGCGCCACGGTAATCACCTCGGGCGATACGCTCAGAGGCGACGTTGTTGAGTGACATGGCCAAGTCGACATCATCGGCCTGCAGGACAAGTTCCCGAATGCGCAATGCCTCCACCAGATGGGTCGCAGCTTCTTGACCCGCCCGACGACTGAAGAGGGACACACCAAGATTGTTTTCGGCAGTAGCCTGGTCAGCCCCGGGGGCACCCGGCAGGCGCTGGTGAATGAAAATGGCTTGCCTGTAGCACTGCTCGGCTTCGCTGGACTTGCCCTGCAGACGCAAGGCTTCGCCCAGATTATTCAGAACAATGCCCGTCTGAACATTACCCGGATTGAATTCAGCGGCACGAGTTTCAAGGAGATAACGGTAGTCGGTGGCAGCATCAGCATAGCGCTCCTGTGAGAAGGCCAGCTCGGCCAGCATCAAGCGCAGGGAAGTCACCGACGAATTGCTGTCTGCGTCTGGACGAGCTTCACGCAGGGCCAGCAGACGCCGATAGAGCTTCTCGGCTTCGGGCAAATCCCTGTTAGCTCGATGGATCTCCGCTACCTGCTCCAGGAGAGCCTCGAATGCCAGGCTCGATGCACCAAGACTCATCTCGCTACCGGCGATCAGGCGGGCGTAGAGCGGCGCCGCGTCGGCATAACGCTTGCGTGCCAGGTAGGAGTCGGCCTGATTTTGGAGAAGTGCGAGCACCACCGGGCTATCGGGCCCCAGATAGCCCGACTGAATCGCCAGCAGGCGCTTGTTGTATTCATCAAGAGCGGTCTGGTCGCCAGTGGCAACGCTCATCGCCGCCAGACCGGTGAGGGGCGGTAACAACTCGGGGTGTTCGGCACCGAACACCTTTTCCAGCGCCGCCACCGAGCGGGCGAACTGGGGTGTTGCATCCACGTAGCGTCCCTGCTGGCGGTAGAGTTCCGCCAACTCATTGCGGGAGCGTGCCACGACCGGATGGTCAGCAGGCAGATTCTTCTCGCGCATGGCCAGGGCACGGCGATACAAGGGCTCAGCCTTGGCAAGATCGCCCCTCGCCACAGCTACCCGGGCCCGGGTAGCTGTGGCGAGGATCAATGCTGGATGATCAGACCAGACACCCCCTCTCAACGCTTCAAAAGCCTCATCGAGCAAGGATTCAGCCTCATCGTTCCGGCCTTGGGCGCTTACCACCTGCGCCAGACGTGCGAGGGATTCGGCATAATCCGGATGAGTACGTCCCAGGCGAGTCTCGCGGATGGCAAGAGCACGTTGCATGGTACGTTCAGCGAGGGCGTACTGACGCTGATCCGAATACAGCGCAGCCAAACGTGACAGGGAAACGGCAACTTCCGGATGTTTTCTACCCAGACGCTTTTCGCGGATATCCAATGCACGCAGATAAAGGGGCTCGGCAGCACTATAACGATACTGAACCCGGTACAGCTCAGCCATGGCGACCAGCGACAACGCCACATCGGGATGCAGGCCACCCAAGGCTCGCTCACGAATATCCAGCGCACGCGCGCACAGCTTTCCGGCTTGGGCATAGCGCCCCTGCTCGCGCAACAGCTCGCACTGCTCACAGAGGGATGCAGCGACATCGGGGTGATTCACGGCCAAAGCCTTTTCGCGAATGGCGAGTGCCCGGGTCTGCAAGGGTTCAGCGATCGGAAAGAGCCCTTGGGCACGGTACAGTTCCGCCAGATTGCTCAAAGACATGGCCACATCGGGGTGAGTCGGCGACAGCGCCCGCTCGCGCAACTCAAGGGCACGCTTGTGCAGCAGCGCGGCCTTGGCGTAGTTCCCCATAGCCTTGTGGAAAGAACCGAGGTTGTTGAGGGAGTTGGCAACCTCGACGCTGGCGTAGCCGCGCACGCTTTCTCGAATTTCCAGCGCGCGCCGGAGAAGCGCTTCCACCTTGTCAAGATGCCCCTGAGCCAAGTAGATGAGGCCGAGGTTGTTCAGCGATGTGGCGAGATCGGGATGATCAGGGCCGAGACGGCTTTCACGAATCGCTAGTGCCCGCTCGAAAAACGGCTCGGCCAAATCATAATCGGCATTCAAAAAGTGGATTGAAGCCAGCTCGTTAAGTGCCGCGGCAACCTTCAGTGCGTCGCTACGCCCACCCTGCTCCGCCGCATCCACAGCGGCTCTGGCGGCATGGATACGCGCTTCGTAAGCCTGAAGAGGAGCCAGCACAGTCGGCTCGGAGGAGGTCGTGCTGATGGCAAGCACGGGGGCAGGCACTAGGCTCACCATGCTCGCGGCAAGCAGGGTGAGGGCGAAACTTGGTTTCATCGTTCTCGGTTTTCCACAGATGCGGCGGATAGTTTAACCGAGGCCGTATTGGACATTGACAGAATGTGGGTCACAAACCGCCGTGCCGCCTTCGGCACGGCCCCGGGATGCATCACTTTCCGTAATAGCCCCGGTACCATTCGACAAACCGGCCAATGCCGACCGGCACCGGGGTGGCCGGCACAAAGCCGGTCCACGCGTTGAGGGCGTCAGTGTTGGCGTAGGTGGCAGGCACATCGCCATCTTGCAGGGGCATGAAGTTCTTCTCGGCTTTCATGCCCAGCGCGTCCTCGATGGCTTCGACGAAGCCCATCAGTTCCACCGGGTTGTTGTTGCCGATGTTGAACACACGGTAGGGCACGTTGCTGGTGCTCGGGTCCGGCTGGTCGGCGTTGTAGGCGGCATCCGGCTCGGCCGTGTGATCGAGGGTCTTGATGACGCCCTGGACGATATCGTCGACGAAGGTGAAGTCGCGCTTCATCTTGCCGTGGTTGAACACATCGATGGGACGGCCTTCGAGGATGGCCTTGGTGAACAGGAACAGGGCCATGTCGGGACGACCCCACGGACCATACACGGTGAAGAAGCGCAGGCCGGTGGTGGGCAGGCCGTACAGGTGGCTGTAGGTGTGGGCCATCAGCTCGTTGGCCTTCTTGGTGGCGGCGTAGATGCTCACCGGGTGGTCCACGCTGTCGTGCTCGGAGAACGGCATCTTGGTGTTGCCGCCGTACACGCTGGAGCTGCTCGCATACACCAGGTGCTTGACCTTGCCGTAGCGACAGCCTTCCAGGATGTTCATGAAGCCGACCAGGTTGCTCTCCACATAGGCCTGGGGATTGACCAGCGAGTAGCGCACGCCGGCCTGGGCGGCCAGGTGGATGACCTTGTCGAACTGCTCTTCGGCAAAGAGCTTCTTCATGCCTTCGTTGTCCGACACGTCCATTTTCACGAAACGGAAGTTCTCGTGGGGCGTCAGGCGCGCCAGGCGGTCGTGCTTGAGCTGGACGTCGTAATAGTCGTTCAGGTTGTCGAGACCAACCACGTGATCGCCTCGCGCCAGGAGGAGCTGGCTGGTGTGCATGCCGATAAAACCGGCTGCGCCGGTAACGAGAATTTTCATGGTCGGGGAATGCCTGAGTTGTTGAAATCGAATCCGGCCCGCCCGGACAGAAAACGACACCCGGATACACGGCCAGCAGCGCGGCATTTTCGCACGGGCGCATTGCAGGGTAAATCCACTCCATGATCTATCCGTGCCATCTGTAACGACTTTATACTTCGGAGCCCTGGCAGCACACCCTATCTCCTTGATCCTTCGCACCCTTTACACCGCCATCTGGTATCTGGCCGCACCGCTGGCCTTCCTGCGCCTGGCTTGGCGCGCCCGTCGTCAGCCCGAATACCTGCAGCACCTGGGTGAAAGGCTTGGACGCTACCGCATCCGCATGCCCGGGCCGGTCATCTGGCTGCACGCAGTGTCGGTCGGCGAAACCCGCGCCTGCGCCCCGCTGCTACATGCCCTGCTGGATGCCCACCCGGAGTGCAGCGTGCTCCTCACCCACATGACGCCCACCGGACGGGCCACCGCCGCCGAACTCTTCGGCGAACTCGCCCCACGTGTGCACAGCGTTTACCTTCCTTACGATCTGCCGTGGGCGATCCGGCGCTTCCTGCGCCACTTTCATCCGCGTATCGGCATCCTGATGGAAACCGAGCTGTGGCCGAACCTGATTGAAGGCTGCAGACGTACCGGCACCCCGCTGACCATGGTCAATGCCCGCCTGTCGGAGCGCTCTGCCCGCGGCTACGGGCGCATCGGCAGCCTGGCCCGCAACGCCTTCGCCCACCTGAGCGCCATCGGCGCCCAGACCGAAGGCGACAGCCGGCGCATGGCAAAACTCGGCGCCCGCAACCTGCTGGTCACCGGCAACATCAAGTTCGACATCGCACCGCCAACCGAGATGCAGGCCCTCGGCGCCGATTTTCGCAACCGCTTCGGGCCGCGCCAGGTTCTCCTCGCAGCAAGCACCCGGGAAGGAGAGGAAGGCCCGCTGCTCGACGCCTTCGCCCGCCTGTGCGCACCGGACGTGCTGCTGGTGCTGGTGCCCCGTCATCCCCAGCGTTTCGACGAGGTGGCGAAACTGGTGCAACGGGCCGGCCTGAAGGTACAGCGTCGCTCCCGCGACATGCCGGTGATGGCCGACACCCGCGTGTGGCTCGGTGACTCGATGGGGGAAATGTATGCGTATTACAGCGCCGCCGATGTGGCGCTGATTGGCGGCTCATGGGAGCAGCTCGGCGGACAGAACCCCATCGAGGCCAGCGCGGTGGGTTGCCCGGTAATCGTCGGCCCCCACACCTTCAACTTCTCGGTGGTCTGCAACCAGGCCATCGAGGCCGGCGCCGCCGTGCGCGCCGACAACATTGAGGACGGCCTGCACCAGGCGCTGAAAATCCTCGACAACCCGGCACGCCGCAAGAACATGGGCGAGGCCGGCCGCCACTTCGCCGAGTCACATCGGGGTGCCACCGCGCGCACCGTGGATCTGCTCACGCCGCTCCTCAAGACCGCCCGGCCCAGCAAGCCGGGGCGCCAGGGGTAACGGTTCAGATAGCGGGATTCAACAGGTAATCCACTGCCCAGCCGGCAAAAATCACCCCGCCCACCCAGTTGTTGTGCAGGAAGGCCTTGAAGCATCTGGGCCGGTCCCGGTCGCGGATCAGCATGTAGTGGTAACCCATCATCCCGGCTGCCACCGCCAGACCGGCGATGAAGGCGGCGCCACGGCCGGTGTGCAGCCCGGCCCAGCCGACGAGCAGCAGCGTCGCGGCATAGCAGACCATGATCGCCGTCACCTCGAAGCGCCCGAAGGTGATGGCTGAAGTCTTGATGCCGATCTTCAGATCGTCCGGACGATCGACCATCGCGTATTCGGTATCGTAGGCCACCGCCCAAAACACGTTGGCGATCAGCATTACCCAGCCCACCAGCGGCACCTCGCCCTGCAGCGCAGCGAAGGACATCGGGATGCCGAAGCCGAACGCAATGCCCAGGTAGGCCTGGGGAATGGCCAGGAAGCGCTTGGTAAAGGGGTAGCTACCGGCCAGGAAGAGCGCCGGCACGCTGAGTGCGATGGTCAGGCCATTGAGGGGCAGGATCAGCAGGAAGGACAACACCGACAGGCCGGCCGCCAGCAGCAGCGCCTCCTTCGGACGGACCCGCCCGGCGGCCAGCGGCCGGTTGCGGGTGCGCTCCACGTGGCCGTCGAAGTTGCGGTCGGCGTAGTCGTTGATCACGCAGCCGGCCGAGCGCATCAGCACCGTACCGATCACGAAGATTGCCACCACCAGCAGCGACGGCCGCCCGGCGCCGGCCACCCACAACGCCCACAAGGTCGGCCACAGCAGCAGCAGGATGCCGATGGGCTTGTCGAGGCGCATCAGCTTTTCGTATTCGGACACGCGTTGGCGCAGGGTCAGGGTGCTCATGGGGCCAGATTCCGGATGGCGGGCAGAAAGACTTCAGTGATGAGAAGCGGCGCAGCGCTCCGATGAAAGACCGAGCGCCGCGCCCACAGGGGCGGCAGCGCGTTGCGTCCGGTGGCCTGGGCGGCGTGATGCCAGCGCGTGTCGCGGGCATCCAGGCGGGCGGCCTCAAGGGGCGAACGATGCACCCGCGGATCATCGAAGAGCACCGCTGCCAGCGGTCGCCCACCCAGGTGGCGAAGCAGGTGCCAGGCGGCGGGAACCGTCGTTGCGGCAACCAGCGAACGGGCAAAGACCACCGGCTCGCCGTCGGCGATCAGCAAAACTTCGCGCTGCCACAGGGCGCCATGACGATGCACGCCGAGCGCCGCCAACTCGTCGGGCAGGACCACGCCCTTGCCCTGGGAAACCACCTGCAGCGAGAAGCGGCCGCAACGAGCCCGGATGCGGGCGGTCAGGGAATGATCGTCGGTCAGCCACCCGCGCATGTCGCGCGGGGCACGCCATGCTGCGCAACGAAAGGGATCGCGGCCCGGAAAATGGGCAAGGGTCATCAGAAACGGAAAAGCGGTTAAGTCAGCGCCCCAATTGTAGGGGTTTTGGGGCGCTCGGAAAAAGTCTTCAGCCGCGGCCGGCAAGCCGGCGGAGAAAGTCGGCGAATCCGCTCATTTCGGACTCGAACTCCAGCGGATGGATATTTTCCCCGTCCAGGAAGCGGCTCAGGTAGAACCTCTGTCGCTCGTCAGCCCGCTCGAGGAGCCCGGGAATGCAGGTTGTGGCCGAGACGACACCGAGATTTCTGAGCAGTTGATGGGCGTCGGCGTCGTGGTCTCCGCTGGGATAGCAGTAATGCCGCGCCATGGGCAGACCCACTTTGCCGATCTCGGCCTGGCAGCGCGCCAGATCAGCCTTGAGTTCATCAGGCCGCCCAACCGGATATTGGTGGACGTGACCGTGCAGTTCGATGGACCAGCCCTGGCTGGCCATCTGCAGCAGCTCGTCCGGACGCACGAAATCGAAGCGCCGGGATGCAAGGTCCAGCTCGGCCGCAGAGACACCCAACTGGGCGGCGAAGCGTTCCAGGTCGGCACAGACGCCTGCGCGGCTCGCTCCGTTCTGCTCCAGCCAGCGCAACATTGCGCCAGCCAGACGTTTTTTACCGGCAGAAGTGGACAGGTCGTGGGCGCCATCCACGCCCGCATCGAACCCCTGGATGTTCGCCTGGGCCCGCCCCGCCTTCCACAGGATGTAGCTCAGGGTCACGTCCAGGTTAGGCCTGCCGGCCACGAAATAGCCGGTGCACAGGTACAGGGTGGCGGGCAGTTGGCGGCGCTCAAGGACCGGGTGAAGCCCCCTGAAGGTGGAATACCAGCCATCGTCAAAGGTCAGCACGGTCGGCAGCCGCGGGCGCGGGCGGTCATTGCCGAGCATCGTCACCGCCGCGTCGAGCGGAATGATGGAGAAACCCTTGTCCTGCAGCCACTGCAGGCGGGCCTCCAGCAGGCCGGCCTGACAGAAGAGCAGCGAGTTGAAGCGGCGCTCGTCACCCATATTGCCGCCGTGATAGCACAGGATGCGCACCTTCGAACGACTCAACCAGCGAAACAGACGAAACAGACCGGCAGTGCGGGCAAGACGGAGAACAGACAGCTTGACGGCCTTCATGCTTCAGGCAGCCCCGCCGGGATTGCGGGCAGCCCAGGCCATCTGCTGTTGCCTGCCCCACGCCATCATGTAACTCCTGGGCATGTATTTACCCTCGTCGTGCAGCTTGCGCCGGCTCGGCGAAGTGGACAGGGCGTTGTCGAGCGCTTCGCCGCCCTCCTCGACAAAAATCAGCTGGGCGCCGCCCCTGACGGGAATCTCGCGCAGGTAATCGAGACGCGGACTGATGTCGGCCAGCGCGGGATCATAAAACCAGCTGCTGCCATACATGCCGAGAAGATCAGGCCGAACCCGGTAAAGGTCGGCACAACAGCGATAGCACTCGTTCCAGCCCTCTTCGTTGAAATCATCCAGGAACGACAGGTGGGTGTGTATCTGGATGAAGGGCTTGAAACCGCCCAGTTGCACGAATTTCAGCAGGTTTTTCGGCACGGCGGCCAGCCCTTCCCGGAGGATGAGGGAGCGGGGAATACCGCAGCGGGTGTCGAGCAACTGGGCCGCAGCGGCATACAGGCGCAGCGTGACCAGGCCGAGGTCTTTCAGCAACAGGTCGCTATCGGGGTCGAACCAGTCGGCATCGCTGGCAATCGCGCTCGCGATACGCTGCAACTGTTTGCTGTGATGATGGACGATGCGCGGCGGCAGCGCCTCCAGGCGACCGGACACGATCAACTCGGCAACGCCCTGCCCAAGCGCCGCACGCAGAAAGGACCGCGCAGCTTCGGGGCCTTGCGCCGTGGTGACTTGGGCGAGCGCAGCACGGGCAGCGTCGGGAATATGGCGGTAATGGTCGAAGCGGCCCACCGCAGCATAGTCGGCGATGAACCGGGCCACCGATACGCCGTCGGGGAGGCGCCCCAAGGCCGCGGCAGCTGCACCAGCGTTGTTCCTGGCTTCCTCGGCAATGCTCGTCAATGCAGGATTCGGCATGGAATTTCCTTCCGGAGTCGGGGTGATTCAGCTGGCGGGCGGGCAGTATTGCATACCATCCGGGAATCCGATAGTTCGGGAAAAATACGCCCCGAACCGGGGTTCGGCTGCGCATTTCTGCACGACTTTGCACCGAATTGACATGCTGCAACGCCAAAAAACCCACCAAACCCAAACCTTCGCTGCATTGCAACAAGGGATTAATGTCGTTTTCGCACATAAGTCTCACGCCACGCGGTGTAAAACGTCATGTAAAGTTGATTTCCTCGCCCATTCGCCCTGAAAAAGGCTGCGATCAGAACGGGCAAGACACGAGGCATGCTTGGCCAACCGCATATGCTTTCATCCACACCCACCCAATCGCACCAGGCGCCCACCGACGACTACATCGACACCGGCTGGCTCGAACTGGTCGGCAGCTTCGAGTCCTACTGGCACGAACGCAGCAAGAACCTTCGCCATAACCTGCGCAAGCAGCGCCACAAGCTGGCGGACCAGGGGGTCAACATTTCGTTGCGCGAAGTCACCGCGCCGGAAGACATGGCGGCAGCGGTCGCCCGTTATGGCGCGCTGGAGAGCGCCGGCTGGAAAGCCGGGATCGGCATCGGCACGGCAGTCCATCCCGACAACGAGCAGGGACGCTTCTACCGACAGCTCCTCGAAAAATCCGCCCGCGCCGGGGAAGCCCTGGTGTGCGAGTACTGGTTCGACGACCGGATGGTCGCCTCCAATCTGTGCCAGCTCCGCGGTGACACCCTGGTCGTCCTGAAAACCACCTACGACGAAGGCTGCAAGCATGTCTCCCCAGCCTTCCTGCTGCGCGAGGCGGAGCTGCAATCCTTTTTTGAAACAGGGAGGATAAGGCGCCTCGAGTTCTATGGCCGCCTGCGCCCATGGCATACCCACTGGACCGAGCACCGACGCACGCTGTACCACACCACGACCTATCGCACGAGCTGGGTACGTCAGCTCGCCCGGCTGCGCCAGGCCTCACGGCACGATCAGACGGCGACGCCCCTCACGCCTTGAGCAGCGCCGCCCGCCCGCCAAACCACCGCGCGGTGATCGCATCAGCCACCCGCGGTGCGTCGTGCAGGATTTCCTCGGCCAGCCCGCGGGCGATGTCCACCAGGCCGGCGTCTTCTTCGAGGTCGGCATAGCGCAGCAGCGGCACGCCACTCTGGCGGGCGCCGATGAATTCGCCGGGGCCGCGGATGCGCAGGTCTTCGCGGGCGATGATGAAGCCGTCCGTGTGCTCGTAGATGGCCTTCAGGCGCTCGCGGCCGGTTTGCGACAGGGGCTGGGCGAAGAGCAGGATGCACACCGATTCATGCACGCCGCGCCCGACCCGCCCGCGCAGCTGGTGCAACTGGGCCAGGCCGAAGCGCTCGGCGTGCTCGATGACCATCAGGCTGGCGTTGGGCACGTCCACGCCCACCTCGATCACCGTGGTCGCCACCAGCACCTGGATCTGACCGGCCACGAAGGCCGCCATGGTGGCCGACTTCTCGTCGTTCTTGAGGCGCCCGTGCACCAGCCCGATGGCCAGGTCGGGCAGCTCGGCGGACAGCGTTTCGTAGGTTTCCTGGGCGGTCTTCAACTGCAGTGCCTCGGATTCCTCGATCAGCGGGCACACCCAGTAAGCCTGCCGGCCCTTCAGGCAGGCCTCGCGGACACGCTGGACCACCTCGTCGCGGCGCTCGTCCTTGATCAGCTTGGTGACGATCGGCGTGCGGCCCGGCGGCAACTCGTCGAGCACCGACACGTCGAGGTCGGCGTAGTAGCTCATGGCCAGCGTGCGCGGGATCGGCGTGGCCGACATCATCAGCATGTGCGGCGACTCGCCGGCGACGCCCTTTTCGCGCAGGGCCAGGCGCTGGCGCACGCCGAAGCGGTGCTGCTCGTCCACCACGGCCAAGGCCAGCCGCGGCAGCACCACCGGGTCTTCGATCAGCGCGTGGGTGCCCACCGCCAGGAGGATTTCACCGGAGGCAAGACGCGCCATGGTGGCCTCGCGCTCCTTTTTCTTGCGGCTGCCGGACAGCCAGGCTACCTCGATGCCCATCGGCCTGAGCCAGTCGGTGAGCTTGCGATAGTGCTGTTCGGCGAGGATTTCGGTGGGCGCCATCAGCACCGCCTGACGGCCGTTTTCGGCCGCCTGCAGCATGGCCAGCGCGGCGACGCAGGTCTTGCCGCTGCCCACATCGCCCTGCAACAGACGCTGCATCGGGTGGTCGGAGGCCAGATCGCGGGAGATTTCGGCAAAAGCGCGGCTTTGCGCACCGGTCAGCGCGAAGGGCAGTTGCGCCAGCAACTCGCGGGTCAGGCGCTGCCGGTGCGGCAGGCTGCGGGCGTTCTTGGCCCGGCGGGCAGCGTAAGCCCGGCGCAGGGAAATTTGCTGGGCAAGGAGTTCGTCGAGCTTGATGCGCTGCCAGGCCGGATGGCCCCGGTCCTCCATGTCGAGTGCCGACACCGACGGCGGCGGCGCGTGGAGCAAACGCAGGGCCTCGGGCAGCGTCGGCATGTTGAGACGCTGGCGCAGCACTGGCGACAGCTCATCATTTACCGTGTTGTGGCGCAGCGCCCCGCCGATCAGCTTGCGCAGGGCCGACTGGGCCAGACCGGCGGTGGTCGGATACACCGGCGTCAGGCTCTCCGGCAGGGATTCGCCCGCGCTCACCGGCTTGACCCGCGGATGGATCATCTCGGCGCCAAAAAAACCGTCGCGCACTTCGCCAAAAATACGCAGCCGCGCACCCACCGCCAGCTGCTTCTGCTGGTTGGGGTAAAAATGCACGAAGCGCAGCATCACCTCGCCGCTGGCGTCGCAAGCCCGGGCCACCAGCTGGCGCCGCGGGCGCAAGGTGACCTCGCTGGACAGCACCTCCACCTCGCACTGCACATGCACGCCGGCGCGGGCATCGGCCAGCATGGTCAGGCGGGTTTCGTCCTCGTAGCGCAGGGGCAGGTGGAGGATCAGGTCGGACGGGGCAAAAATGTCGATCTTCGCCAGCCGCTCGGCGAGCTGCGGCCCGACGCCGGGCCAGCCGCGCACGGCAGGCTTCTTGGGCGACGGCGGCGCGGGTTCGGCCGGCGAAGTGCCGGCAGGCTCGACGAGCACGGGCAAGACTCAGCCGATGACCAGGATGGCGTCGGATTCCACCACCGCGCCGCGGGGCAGCTCCTTCACACCCACGGCGGCGCGGGCCGGGTAGGGCTCGGTAAAGTAGCGCGCCATCACTTCGTTCACCTTGGCAAAGTTGGCCAGGTCGGTGAGGTAGATGGTCAGCTTGACCGCATCGGCCAGCGAACCGCCGGACGCTTCGGCCACCGCTTTGAGGTTCTCGAAGACGCGCACGGTCTGGGCTTCGAAGCCTTCGACCAGCTGCATGGTGGCCGGGTCGAGGCCGATCTGGCCGGACAGGTAAACCGTGTTGCCGGCCTTGACGGCCTGGGAGTAGGTGCCGATGGCGGCGGGCGCGTTCGGGGTGGCGATAATCTGCTTGCTCATGGAAATACTCCGGATAAGGGCCTCAGGCGGGCCGTGGATTCGGCGGAAAAACTCGCACCGTGGAGTTTACCCTGCTCCAGTCCGGCGCACGGCGGTGGCAAGATGACGAATTGCGCCTTTGCCGCCCATTCTGACGCCGCCCATCGCCATGTCCGCCCTGCCCGAAACCCTTGTCCAGCAACTCGCCCAGCACTTCGGCAAGCGCTTTTCCACCGCCGAGGCCATCCGCACCCACCACGGCCACGACGAATCCCACTTTCCCGACGCGCTGCCCGACGGTGTGGTGTGGCCGCATTCCACCGCCGAGGTGGTCGACATCGTCAATCTGTGCCGCGCCCACCGGGTGCCGCTGATTCCCTTCGGCGTCGGCAGTTCGCTGGAAGGCCACGTGCTGGCCACCCACGGCGGCATCAGCCTCGACATGTCGGAAATGAACCAGGTCCTCGCCATTCACGCCGAAGACATGGACGCGGTCGTTCAGCCCGGCCTGACCCGCAAGGCCCTCAACGCGGCCCTGCACGGCAGCGGCCTGTTCTTCCCCATCGATCCCGGCGCCGACGCCTCGCTGGGCGGCATGACGGCCACCCGCGCCTCCGGCACCAATGCCGTGCGCTACGGCACCATGCGCGAAAACGTGCTGGCGCTGGAAGTGGTGCTCGCCGACGGACGCGTCATCCGCACCGGCGGCCGGGCCCGCAAGTCGTCGGCCGGCTACGACCTAACCCGCCTCTTCGTCGGCTCGGAAGGCACGCTCGGCGTCATCACCGAAGTCACCGTGCGCCTGCATCCGCTGCCCGAAGCCGTATCCGCCGCCACCTGCTCCTTCCCCGACGTGGCCAGCGCCGTGCAGACCGTCATCCAGACCATTCAGCTCGGCGTACCGGTGGCGCGCATCGAACTCCTCGACGCCCTCACCGTGCATTCGGTGAACCGCTTCAGCAAGACCAGCCTGCGCGAAGCGCCGATGCTCGTCTTCGAATTCCACGGCTCGCCCGCCAGCGTTGAAGAACAGGCGCAAACCGTGCAGGAACTGGCCCGCGACAACGGCGGCGAAGACTTCGAATGGGCCACCCGCCCCGAAGACCGCACCCGCCTGTGGCAGGCCCGCCACGACGTGTATTTCGCCGGTCTCAATCTGCAGCCCGGCTGCCGGGCCGTGACCACCGACGTGTGCGTGCCCATCTCGCGCCTCGCCGAAGCCATCGCCGGCACCCAGCAGGACATCGCCGACAGTGGCCTTACCGCCCCGGTGGTCGGCCACGTCGGCGACGGCAATTTTCACGTGCTGATCCTCACCGACCCGGACAACCCCGACCAGATCGCCCGCGCCGAAGCCCTCGGCCGGCGCATCGTCGAGCGCGCCCTGGCGCTGGACGGCACCTGCACCGGCGAGCACGGCATCGGCCTCGGCAAGCGCGATTTCCTCGTCGCCGAACACGGTGAAGGGGTGGCCGTGATGGTCAGCCTGAAGGCCGCCCTCGACCCACTGAACCTGATGAATCCGGGCAAGATCGTGCCGACGACCGACTGCTAGCCAATCGGGGCTTATACCTTTCGTCATAGAAAGGCATCAAGTCCGGGGCACGCGGGCCGATATCGGGAAGAGACCTTCACGCAGTCCCTGTCCATGCACGCCTCGACCCTGCGCGCCGATGATGTCGCAATTTTTTCCGGCATTGCCCTGTCCATAGCCAGCATCGCCTCGGCCGCTCTCGGTGGCCCAGGCTGGCTCGATTATGTGCTGAGCGGTGGCACCATCGTCGCCCTGCTCGCCGCCACCCTGATCAGCCACAAGGCACGTGCTCGCGCCCGTCAAAAACAGCAGGCCCAACGCCAGCGCATTGATGACAGCGTGCGCGAATACGATGCCCTGTGTCACCAGATCGCCGGCAACAGCGAAACCCAGTACCTGCGTCTGCGCGAATCCCTCGGCCAGATGCAGGATGTGTTCTCGAGCGCCGCCAGCGAGCTCAACCGCAGCTTCACCGGAAACGCCACCAGTCACAGCGCGGCGCGGAACGATTCCCTGCGCCACCTGGCCGACGAACTGCTCGCCCTCTCCGCCGCGCACGATCAAGCCGCCCAGAGCACCAGCCTCGAACGCTTCGCCACCGAAACCCGCGATGCCATTCATGGCTTCGTCACCACCGTTCAGCAACTCAAGGGCAGCGGCACCGACATCGCCAGTCGCTTTGCCACCATGCGCGACAAGGTGGACGCCGTTACCCGTCTGATGACGGAGGTAAACCAGATCAACAGCCAGACCGAACTGCTGGCCCTCAACGCCGCCATCGAAGCGGCCCGGGCCGGTGAGGCCGGACGCGGCTTCGCCGTGGTGGCCGACGAAGTGCGCAAGCTTGCCCAGCGCACCGAAAAATTCAGCGATCAGATCGACGCCCTGCTGCGGGAAATCCACGCCGCCATCGACGACGTAGGCGTCGCCGTGGACGTCTCGGGCTCCACCGACATCAGCCAGGCAGAAGCCTCCGAAGCCAGCGTCGCCGCCATGAGCCAGGAAATGCGCGAACTCACCGCCCGCGCCACCGAACAGTCCCGGCGCATCAACGAAATCTCGGAATCGATCCACGGCCGGGTCATGCAGGGCGTCGTGTCGATGCAGTTCGAGGACATCGTCAGCCAGGTACTCGACAAGCTGCACCAGCACACCGACTTCATGAGCCGCTACGCCCATGGTTTCTTTGACGCCCACCGGGACGTCGAAGAGCGCGACGGCGTGGCCCGCATCCAGCGGCGCAACACCACCCTCGGCCATCTGCTGAAAGACTCGGAGCGCTCCGAGCAGGAAATCCGCTTCGAATCCATTCAGCAAACCGGCAGCAGCACAGGCGAGGTGGACCTGTTCTGATGCAGTTATTTGCAAAAAAACAACACCCATTTTCTGGAGTAAGCCAATCCCGTCCGGATGCGCTAGGATTCTTCGGGCATGGTTTCGACAGTGCAAAAAACAAACAACATCATCCGAGGGTACGCGATATGAAAAAAGTCCTGTTTCCGCTGTTCGTTTTCCTCCCCGTTACCGCTTTTGCCGCTGCCAACAACGTTGGCTCCTGTGGCCTCGGCTCCAAGGTTTTTGAAGGTCAGAAAGGTGTCGCACCGCAAGTGCTCGCCGCGACCACCAATGGCACCTTCGGCAACCAGACCTTCGGCATCACCTCCGGCACCCTCGGCTGCAGCCAGGATGGCGTGGTTTCCTCCGCCTGGAAAACCGCCATGTTCATCGATGGCAACAAGGCCCAACTGGCCCGCGACGCAGCCTCCGGCCAGGGCGAGACCCTGGACGCACTGGCGGCCCTGCTGAAGGTTGAAGCCCAGGACAAGGCTGCCTTCGTGAGCCTGACCAAGGCCCGTCATGCCGAAATCTTCACCGCCGTGGATTCCGCCGACAGCATCGCCACCCAGCTCAAGGCTGCCCTGCAGTCCGACAGCCGCCTGGCCAAGTACGCCGAAGCGGTCTGAGCCTGCTTCAGCCCCACAAAGCCCTGTGCCCGCACAGGGCTTTTTCTTGTCCGCCGCCGCCCCAGCATGAAAACACTGCTCGCCCTCGGCGCCTCCCTGTGGCTCGCGTTCATCGCAGCCCCTGCCCAAGCCGACACACCGGACTACCTGAGCACACTGCAGGCCAGCGCCCGTGCCAGCCACCTCGCCGACGACCCCGCCTGGAGCGACCTGCTGCAGTACGAGCCCTACCCTGTCACCGGCCGCCTGCGCAGCCTGGCCGACGACGCCGGTTTCTTCAACGCCCCGAATGGCGCCACCAATCCGGCAGCCGAACTCGACGCCACCCTCGCCCGCCTGTTCGCACCGGCCCGCCCCGACACACCCGACGAGCACCCCCAGTGCCGCTTCCCGGCCCGCTACCACTGGCTGAAGCGCCGCCTGGCCATTGAACCGGCCCGTTTCCCCGAGCAGCCCTGCCCGCGCCTCGACGCGTGGATGAAGGCAATCAACCCGGCGGGCGTCACGCTGGTCTTCCCGTCGGCCTACGTGAACAGCCCGGCCTCGATGTTCGGCCACACCCTGCTGCGCATCGACGCCGTCGGCCAGACCGAGTCCACCCGGCTCCTCGCCTACACCATCAACTACGCCGCCAAGGCCGACGCCACCGACGGCTTCAGCTTCGCCCTCAAGGGCCTTACCGGCCTCTACCCCGGCACCCTGTCCAGCTCGCCCTACTACGCCAAGGTGCGTGAATACAGCGACATGGAAAGCCGCGACGTGTGGGAATACCGACTCAACCTCGGCACCGATGAAACCCGCCAGCTGCTGCGCCACGCCTGGGAAATCGGCGCCACCCGCTTCGACTACTGGTTCTTCGACGAAAACTGCTCCTACATGATCCTGCGCCTGCTCGACGTGGCCCGGCCGGGCCTGCGGGTATCGCAGCAATTCCGCTGGACCGCCATTCCCGTCGATACGGTGAAAGGCCTGGTCGGCGTACCCGGCCTGGTCAGCGACGTCACCTTCCGCCCCTCGGCGGGCACCGAACTCGCCCATCGGGCCAGCCGGCTCGCTAACGCACAGATGGACGCAGCCATCACCGTGGCCGACGGGCACAGCCCCCCGGCCAGCCTGGGCAGCAGCACTGCCGCCATCGAACAACTGGAATTTGCCGACCGGCTGGTGTCCTTCCGCGGCCACGCCGGCAAGCTTGAGCAGGACGACGCCCTGGCCCGCCTGAAAGCCATTCAGACCACCCGCAGCCAGCTGCCCGCCATCAACACCGGCAGCGTACCGGTGCCGCCGCGCCCGGAAGCCGGCCACGCCTCGGGCCGCTTCGGCCTCGCCACCGGCCACCTGGGCGGCGCATCCGCCCTGTTCCTCGACCTGCGCCCCGCCTACCACGATCTCCTTGACCCGGAAACCGGTTACGCCCGCGGCGCCCAGATCCGCTTTCTCGACATCGGCGCCAACTGGCGGGAAGGCCACGGCTGGCAGCTCGAGCGCTTCCTGCCCGTCGACATCGTCTCCGTCGCCCCCCGCCGCAGCTGGACCCAGCCCCTCTCGTGGAAAGTCCGCTTCGGCTGGGAACGGGCCCTCGGCGCCGACCGGGCGGCCAGCCCGATGGTCGCCGGCGGCCCCGGCGCAGCCTGGGAATGGTCCGGCCTGCTCGGCTACGTGTTCCTCGAAAACCAGGTCCTCAGCCACGGCGACATCAAGGCCGGGTGGTCCATCGGCAGCGGCCCGCTGGCCGGCCTCCTGTGGGACGTGGGTGGCCGCAGTCGACTGCAACTGGAAGCCAGCCGCCAGTGGTTCGTCGAAAACCGCCTCGACCGCAGCGCCGCCCGCGCCAACCTGCGCACACGCCTCGGCCCACGGGACAACTTCGTCGCCGGCTACGAATGGACACGGATCGAACTGCCCTCCGCCGAACAGCAGGAACGCCGGCTATCAGTGGGCTGGCAGCACTACTTCTGAACGCCACGCCACCACGGTTCTGCCGGAGCCCTTCGGTCGCGGCGAGGTTTTCGAGGTGCCCTCATGTTAAAATTGGACCGATTATTCTCGGCCAGCTGCCATAAAAGGTGCGAGAACCCCGTAACCAGAAGATTTCCCCCTGTTTGCCATGGACATCCTGACCGTCATCCGCGATTTTCTCCATGATCGTCTTGAAATTGATCCTGCGACGATCCAGCCGGAGACGACCCTGGCAGAACTCCAAATCGACTCGCTGATGCTCGTTGAGCTGATCTTCGAATGCGAAGACAAGTTCCATGTCACCTTCGAGCGCGACACGCCGGCACCCAAAAACATCGGCGAACTGGTGGTCATCGTCGAAGAGTTCATCGCCGAATCCAAAAAAACCGAGCAAACCTGAACGCATGACCGGCCATCGCGTCGCCGTGACGGGTCTGGGGGTCGTCAGCCCGGCAGGCCAGGACTCCCGGCATTTCTTCGGGCGCCTCCTCGAAGGCGAATCCTTCGTACGCCTGTTCACTGCCGATGAGCCCCCCAAGCCGGTTACCCAGCCCGCCATCCACTGCACCGCCTTCAATGCCGACGCCGCACTTGGCCGAACGCTTGCCAGCAGCACCGACCGCTCTGTCCAGATGGCCCTGGCCTCGTGCTTTGACGCCTGGAAGGACGCTGGCTTCGAGCGCAGCCAGCGGGTCGGCAACCCCGACTACGGCGTATCCTGGGGCTCGGCCCTGGGGAGTACCAGCACGTGGGAGCGCGGCTACCGGGAAATGTGGCAAAACGGGCGCGACCGCCTGCCCCCGCTGTCCGTCGTGCTCGGCATGAGCAATGCCGCCGCCTCTCACATCTCGATCCAGCTCGGCCTCGGCAACGCCAGCCTGACCTACGTGGCGGCCTGCGCCTCGGCAGCCGCCGCCATCGGCGAAGGCTACAAGCGCATCCGCAACGGCGAAGCCAAGCTGATGGTCACCGGCGGCTCCGACGTGCCCCTTGCCTACGCCGTCATGAAAGCCTGGGAAGCCCTGCGGGTAGTCGCCCTCGGCGACGCAGACAGCGCGTCCGCAGCATGCCGCCCCTTCCATCCGGACCGCAGCGGTCTGGTCCTCGGTGAGGGTGCCGCCACCCTGATCCTCGAAGAGTGGGAACATGCCGAAACACGGGGCGCCACCATCCTCGCCGAACTCGTCGGTTACGGCACCTGCAGCGACCACAGCCACCTGGTGCGTCCCGACCGCGACGGCCAGGTACGGGCCATGCGCCTGGCCCTCGAAGACGCCGGCCTGACGCCGGACGACGTGGACTACGTCAACGCCCACGGCACCGCCATCATCGAGGGCGACGCCATCGAAATCGACAGCCTGCGCACCCTGTTCGGCGAGCGCGCCAGCCAGCTCCCGGTCAGCGCCACCAAATCGATGCACGGCCACCTGATGGGCGCCGCCGGCGCCATCGAAGCCCTCACCACCGTTCTCGCCCTGCACCACGACGCCCTGCCCCCGACCGCCAACCTGGACACCATCGATGCCAGTTGCGAGGGCGTCCGCCACATCGTCGGCGCCCCCCTGCGCAACACCGGCGCCCGGGTCGCCCTGTCCAACTCCTTCGCCTTCGGTGGCTGCAACGCGGTCCTTGCCTTTCGCAAGGCCGAGGCCGCCTGAGACTCCTTCACGCCCGTTTCCTGTTTTCGAACACCCCAATGACCACGACGCCCCCCGATACCACTCCGGACACCACCCCGTCCCTGGCAGAAGTTGCCGAGATCATCGTGAGCGCCCTCAACCTGGAGATGTCGCCCGCCGAGATCGAACCCGACGCCTCGCTTTTTGGCGAAGGCCTCGGACTCGACTCCATCGACATTCTGGAAATCGCCCTGGTCATTTCCAAGCGCTACGGCATCCAGTTGCGCGCCGACAGCGAAGACAACACCAGCATCTTCAGCTCCTTGCGCAGCCTCACCAACTACATCGCCAGCCAAAAGGCCGCATGAGCGGCAATGATCACCCGCTCCTTGCCGGATTGCTCACGGGCGGGCTGATCGTCGCCTACGACGGCCTCGCCCATTACGTCAGCGCCGTTCCCGACGCAGCCCCGTGGGCGGCCCTCGTCACCCTGCTGCCCGCCGTGGCCTTTGGCCTGGCCCTCCTGTTCAAGCGCTCCGGCTGGCTCCCGGCGACACTGGGCGGGCTGCTGGTGGTCGGCCTCGCCCTGCAATTGTGGCCACTGCTGCACGACAACCTGACCTGGCTCTACCTGGCCCAGTACCTCAGCACCAACATCGCCCTCGGCCTGTACTTCGGACGCAGCCTGGGAGCCGGGCAAACCCCGGTGTGCACCACCTTCGCTGCCATGTCCCACCCCAGCCTCAGCCCCACCCTGCAGCGCTACACCCGCCGGGTGACCCAGGCCTGGACACTCTTCTTCTTCGCCAGTGCGGCCATCTCCATCCTGCTCTATTTTCTGGCTCCGGCAGCAGTCTGGTCCCTGTTTTCCAACATCCTCTACCTGCCCTCACTGGCCCTGATGTTCCTGGTCGAAGGCCTCATGCGGCGCCGGGCCCTGCCCCCGGAAGATCGCCAGGGTGTCATCGCCTCGATCCGGGCCTATCAGGCCAGTACCCGGCGGAACAGCGCCCAGCCTCGATGAGCCTCTCCACCCAGCCCCTCACCGACCACCCGACGCCGGACAGCGTCGTCGCCTGGCAGCCCGACGGCCCGGTCAGCCGCGACCGCTTCCTGGCCGACGTCAGCCATCTGGCCGGCCTGCTGCCCGCTGGCGGCCACATCCTCAACATCTGCCAGAACCGCTACCACTTCCTGGTCGGGCTGGGCGCCGCCATCGTCAGCGGGCGGGTCAGCCTGCTGCCCTCCACGCTCACACCGGAAGCCATCACCCGCCTGCGCAGCGAAACGCCGGACCTGTTCTGCCTGCACGACGGCCATCCCGACGCCATCGCCCTGCCCGGCCTGGCCTTCCCCCCACCGCTGCCGCTGACCGGCCGCAATCTGCCGGTCCCCGAGATCCCCGTCGACCAGGTCGTCGCCCACGTCTACACCTCCGGCTCCACCGGCATTCCGCTGACCCACCACAAGACCTGGGGCGCCCTCGTCACCAACGCCCTGTCCGAAGCCGAACGCCTCGGCGCCCGCGGCCACGCCCTCGTCGGCACCGTCCCGCCGCAGCACATGTACGGCTTCGAATCGACCGTACTGATCAGCCTCCACGGCGGCGCGGCAGCCTGGTCGGGACGCCCCTTCTACCCGGCCGACATCACCGTCGCGCTGGCCGCAGTGCCGCCGCCCCGCGCCCTCGTCACCACCCCCTTCCACCTGCGCACGCTGCTCGACGCGGGGGTTGAAGTGCCGCCCATGGACTTCATCCTGTCCGCCACCGCGCCCCTCTCGGAAGAACTCGCCGCCCGCGCCGAAAGCACCCTCGGCGCACCGCTCCACGAAATCTACGGCTGCACCGAAACCGGCCAGCTGGCCAGCCGGCGTTCCACCGCCACCCGCGCCTGGCATCTTCTCGGCGAAGTCCGCCTGAGCCCTGCGGGCGATGGACATGTGGCCAGCGGCGGGCATGTGGAAGGCATCGTCCCGATCAACGACGTCGTCGAACTCACCGACGAACGCCACTTCCTGCTCCACGGACGCAACGCCGACCTGGTCAACATCGCCGGCAAACGCACCTCCCTGGCCTGGTTGAACCAGCAGCTCGCCGGCCTGCCCGGCGTCCGTGACGGCGTGTTCTTCATGCCTGACGAAGAACCCGACGACCACGTCACCCGCCTGTGCGCCTGCGTCGTCGCCCCCGACCACACGGCCAGAAGCCTGCTGAACGCCCTGCGCACGCGCATCGACCCGGTGTTCCTGCCGCGCCCGCTGATCTTCACCGACACGCTGCCCCGCAACGCCGCCAGCAAGCTGCCGCGGGCCAGCCTGCTGGCCCTGCTGCCGCGCAAGGACAAGGCCGGCGAATGACGGAAATCCGCTGGACTGTTCCCGCCGCGCACCCGGCCTTTGCCGGCCACTTCCCGGGCCGCCCGATCCTGCCCGGCGTCGTGCTGGTAGACCAGGCCATGCGTCTCGCCGCCAGCGCCCTGAAAGCCGACCTTGCCATTCGCGGGCTGGGCAACGCCAAGTTCTTCCACCCGGTGGCCCCCGGCACCCACCTGCTGTTCCGCTACCCGCCCGCCACTGCCAGCGCCCTGCGCTTCGACATCCTTGCCGGTGAGCGCATCGTCGCCTCGGGCAGTTTCACCCTCGGAGCCAGCTCGTGAGCACGCCGGCGGATATCCCGCCGGCCGCCGGTGCCACATGGGCCAACCAGACCGAACGCAGTTCCCTCGGCGTCATGCGGCTCATGGTGTGGCTGTCCCTGACCCTGGGGCGCCGCCTCAGCCGGGTGGTGCTCCACGGCATCGCAAGCTACTTCGTGCTGTTCGCCCCGGCCGCTGGCCGCGCCTCCCGCAGCTACCTGCAGCGCATCCTCGGCCGGCGCCCGACGCTGGCCGAGCGCTACCGCCACGTGCTGGCCTTCGCCACCACCATCCACGACCGGATCTACTTTCTCAACGGGCGCTTCGATCTTTTCGACCTTGACATCGTCGGTGCCGAACTCGTCGATGCCGCCCTCGCCGACGGACGCGGGCTATTGCTCTTCGGCGCCCACCTGGGCAGCTTCGAAGTGCTGCGGGCCGCCGGCCGCCATCACACCGAGCGCCCCGTATGCATGCTCATGCACGAGGAAAACGCCCGCAAGATCAACAGTGTTCTCGCCGCCATCAACCCCGCCGCCACCCGCGACATCCTTCCCCTCGGGCAACTGGACTCCATGCTGCGCCTGCGCGACCGCCTCGACGCCGGCCACCTCATCGGCGTGCTGGCCGACCGCAGTCCGAGCGGCGAAGGCACCCGCAGCATCCCCTTTCTCGGCGACCCGGCCCCCTTTCCCAACGGCCCCTTCCGCCTCGCCGCCATGCTGCGCCGGCCAGTGCTGTTCATGAGCGGCATCTATCTCGGCGAAAACCGCTACCGCATCCGTTTCACCCCCATCGCCGACTTCAGCCCGGTGGAGCGCAAGGAGCGGGCCGCCGCCATTGACGCCGCCCAGCTCGCCTACGCCGCCGTACTGGAAGACAACTGCCGCGACGCCCCCTATAACTGGTTCAACTTCTTCGACTTCTGGCGCGCCCCTGCCGCCCGCCCGGACAAACACCACTCATGACACCACGCCGCCTCCTCGCCACCCTGGTCCTGGCCCTCGCCACCACACCGGCCCTGGCCGCCTGGGACGTCGCCCAGCTCATGACCGAACTGGCCCGCAACCGGGGCGGGCAGGCCCTGTTCACCGAGAAAAAATACATCGCCCTGCTCGACAAGCCGGTCATCTCCTCCGGTGAAATGCGCTACACCGCGCCCGACTACCTTGAAAAACGCACCCTGCTGCCGCGCCCGGAACGCCTTCTGCTCGACAAGGACGCCATCACCCTGGAACGGGGCAAGCAGAAGTTCACCCTGCGCCTGACCGACCAACCCGAGATCCTGGCCTTCGTGGACAGCATCCGCGGCACCCTGTCCGGCAACCGCCAGGCCCTCGAACGCAACTACGCGCTGCACCTGTCCGGCAACCGTGACAACTGGACCCTCAACCTGTCGCCGAGCAACCCGCGCATCGCCGAACTGGTCACCCGCATCACCATCGGCGGCAACCGCGAGCAGGTCCGCAGCGTCGAATACCTGCAAGCCGACGGCGACCGCGCCGTGATGAGCATCAACCCGGTGGCGGAACACCGATGAAACTGCGCCTCGCCCGCCCCGTCCTGCTGTGGCTGCTCGGCCTGGCCCTCTGCGCCACCCTGGCCCTGCGTGCCCACTACAGCGCCGACATGTCGGCCTTCCTGCCACGCAACCCCACCCCGGCCCAGCAACTGCTGGTGGAACAGCTCACCGAAGGCGTACTGTCGCGCCTGCTGCTGGTCGGCATCGAAGGCGGCACGCCAAGCGAGCGGGCCGATCTGTCCCGGGCGCTGGCCAAGCGCCTCGAAGACGGCGGCCTGTTCATCTCGATACGCAACGGTGACGCCGCAGTCCTCGCCCGCGACCGGGAAATCCTGTTTTCCAACCGCTATCTGCTGAGCCCCGCCGTCAGCCCGGAACGCTTCTCCAGCGCCGGCCTGCGCACGGCCGTGGAAGCCAGTATCGACCTGCTCGCCTCGCCGGCCGGCATGATGCTCAAGGGCCTCCTCGGCCATGACCCCACCGGCGAAATGATGGAGATGATCGGCACCCTCGACACCGGCGGCAGCCCGGCCAGCCAGCACGGCGCGTGGGCCTCGCGGGACGGCCGGCG